>NZ_JBBMEP010000001.1:0-249080 GCF_040096475.1 Faecalibacterium faecis
TTCTTCGATCCGTTCTGGAATGACGCTGCACTGGAACGTATGATGAACCGTGAGGCTCGTGATACCTTTGGTAAGCGTGGTGCAAACATGATGAAGACCGATGTCAAACAGACGGACAACGGTTATGAAGTAGCTGTTGACCTGCCGGGCTGCAAGAAGGAAGACGTTCAGATGGATCTGAACGACGGCTACCTGACCATTCAGGCAGTGCGCAGCCACAGTAATGACGAAAAGGATAAGAAGGGCCGCTATCTGCGGCACGAATCCTTCTCCGGCACCTGTGCACGCAGTTTCTACGTAGGCGATGTGAAGAAGGAAGACATCCACGCAAAGTTCGAGGATGGCGTCCTGCACGTCGAGCTGCCTGCTCCTCAGCAGACGAAGGCTTTGCCTGAGAACCCGAATCTGATCGAGATCGAGTAAAACGCCGGTCGTGTGCGCCAAGGCACAACGCACATAAGATGCCCCCGGAGAGCCGCAACAAGCCCTCCGGGGGCATTTTTTGTTTCCCGGTATTTTTCCGCAGCGGCAAGCCTTCGTCAAAACTCCGGGTGCCATTCATCCCGGATGCCAATGTCAGCACAGATGATTTTTCCGCACAGCGGCGCAGAAGCTTCTGCCATATGCAAAGGCTTATAACTGTCGAAGGTTACGGTCAAATCTGCATGGGCAGCACCCTCGGCAACCTCCCCGGTATCCGTGTTGATGCCGCTGGGCAGGTCTACAGCCAGCACAAAGGTGTCGCTCTTATGCAGACGGCGTATCAGCCCGCAGGCAGCAAGACCGGAAGGCCGAAGTGCGCCATAAACTACCATAGATTCCATAAGCGAGTGACCTGAAAAGGCCGCTCGCTTTTTTGTTTACCACAGAGCTGAAAGGAGGCCAAAATGCCAAACAAAACGCAAGAATACCTTAACCTCGCCCAGCAAACGGCAAAGGAACTGACCCGATATTGGGAAAACTGGACGGACTACCTGACCACTGCATCCCGGCGGTACAAGTACAGTTTTGCAGACCAGTTGATGATCTACGCCCAGCGGCCTGATGCCACCGCCTGCGCCAGCTTCGACATTTGGAATAACCGCATGAACCGCTATGTGCGCAGAGGTTCTAAAGGAATCGCCCTGTTAGACCAGTCCAGCAGCGTACCGTGCCTGCACTATGTTTTCGATGTGAGCGACACCGGGGTGCGCCGCAATTCTCGCGACCCGGAGGTATGGCAGCTCGGCCCCGATTTGGTGCAGCCTGTGTCGGAAATGCTTGCCAGAGAGTACGGCGTTTACCATGAAAGGCTCAGCCAGCAGATTTCCGATTTGACGGGCAAGCTGGTGGATTCCTATTGGGACAACAATAGCAATGACATATTGAATATCATAAACACCGTTTACAGCAACATCCATACACGTGTCAATGAAATTGGTATGCAGCGGGCTATTGGCATGAGTGCCGCAAGCCTTTATAAAACATTCTTGTGGGAAGGTGCCTATTACGCTATACGGTGAAAGAAGTCCGGCCCCGGTATAGCTGCTTTTATAAGATTCGGCATCCGGGTGACTGCGATGGGCAGTCCGGCTACGGTGTTTCCAAGCTGGATTCCATTGTGGAAGAAGTTGTCCGGCAGATCTTCGCACAGTTCCGGGAGGTTTCCCGGAAGAAGCTGCTGGAATCGGTCAAGACCAACGATGCCGCTCGCATCCAGAAGAAGGTCAAGAAAATCCAGAAAGACTTGGAAAGCAAGCAGAAAGAACTGGACGACCTGAAAGCCGAAACCATCCTCGTCATCCGGGGCGTAAGTGCCTTGGACAAAGAACTGCTGGGCACACTGGTAGCCGAGGCAAGAGAGGCTCTGGAAACTCTGGAAAAGCAGCTCGTGCAGGCACAGGATGAATACGAAGAAGCCACCAAAACAGCAAAGCGCAGCAACTACATCTGCAACGAGCTGTTTACATGGGCGGATGTTTACGACACCGCCAACCACGATGAACGCCGCGCCATTTTGCAGCAGTTCATCAAGGAGATTCGCGTCCGAAAAGACTATGAGATCTCGATTACGCTGAACGCCAGCTTCAACCAAGTGGAGCAGCTCAAGGCTGTATCAACCTACGATGGTGCGGAAATTTTTGAAGGAATTTCCGAGAGGGGGGCATAAAAGCGATGCACTTGCCCGCAGCACTCTGCAAAATGCAAAGAAAGAGACGTGAAAGCGATGGATTTTCAAAAAGCACATGGATGACCCTACCCGGTTCGCATCCGACTTCAGGGTTCGGAGCCCGGCACGGTCTGCCAAATTTTTTTAGGCATAAAAAACGCCGCATCGTACAAAACGATGCGGCAAAAACGAAAGTCTCCCCGGTAGACATTCCTACTGGTTGGGACCCGCGCACGAAGCAACAGCGACGAGTTGCGTTAGCTGATTTTTCCGCAGCCCCTTGGCGGGGCTTTGAAAAATCAGAACGCGGCCCCAACAGCTCCTCCCTGTTTCAGCCACTGGCTGCGGTCGTCGCCGTTGCACTGGGCTGTTGCTTGCCCTGCCTGCGGCAGGGCCGTGCTGTTCGAATCCCTCCAGGTCCCAAAGCCAGCGTTTGACTTATGTGCACACAAAAGAAAAGCAGCAGCGTTAAAATTACACTGCTGCTAAAAGTGGACCTAGA
This sequence comes from Faecalibacterium faecis, assembly GCF_040096475.1. Classification (NCBI taxonomy): domain Bacteria; kingdom Bacillati; phylum Bacillota; class Clostridia; order Eubacteriales; family Oscillospiraceae; genus Faecalibacterium; species Faecalibacterium faecis. The sequence goes on from NZ_JBBMEP010000001.1 coordinate 2,652, forward strand.
GGGATTCGAACCCTTGACCTCTCGGATGCGAACCGAACGCTCTCCCAACTGAGCTATAGGCCCATGTGATGACCCTGTAAGTGTAACTCTGTTCAGGAAATTTGTCAAGTATTTTGGGCAGGGCCAAAAAGCATCGCTCAGCGGTTGCCTAGCTGCCAGAAAGCAACAGCGCTGGCAGCGGCAACGTTCAGGGAATCCACGCCGTGGGACATAGGGATTTTTACGGTGTAGTCACAGGCGGCAATGGTGCTGTGGGCAAGGCCGTCACCCTCTGTGCCCAGCACGATGGCGAGCTTCGGCTCGGCGGAAAGAGCGCTGTCGTCAATGCTTACGGAGCGGTCGCTCAGAGCCATGGCAGCAGTCTTGAAGCCAAGACTGTGCAGCTGAGCAATGCCGTTTTCCGGCCAGTCGGCAGGGCAGGTGCCGATCTGCGCCCAGGGCACCTGAAACACGGTGCCCATGCTCACACGCACGGCACGGCGGCACAGCGGGTCGCAGCAGGAAGGAGTAACGAGCACGGCATCCATGTTCAGTGCAGCGGCGCTGCGGAAGATCGCTCCCACATTGGTGGAGTCCACAATGCCCTCCAGAACGGCCACCCGGCGGGCATTGCGGCAGACCTCTTCCACGCTGCGCGGCAGCGGGCGGCGGAAGGCGCACAGCACGCCGCGGGTCAGCTCGAAGCCGGTCAGGCTGGCAAGGGTCTCGCGGTCGGCTGTGTACACCGGGGCATCACCGCAACGGGTCAGGAGATCGGCAGCCGGGCCGGTGATCTGTTTACGCTCCATGAGCAGGGAGAGCGGTGTGTATCCGGCATCCAGCGCGCGGGCGATCACCTTGGGACTTTCGGCAATAAAGATGCCTTTTTCCGGTTCCAGACGATTGCGCAGCTGCGCCTGCGTCAGGCGGGCATAGACATCCAGCTCCGGTGCGGAAAGGTCTGTGATCTCGACAATATTCGGCATAAGGAAGTTCTCCTTTGGAAAAGCTTTTTTCTTATTCTAACACAACCTGTGAGGGAATGCAAAGTGCAGGCCGGGCACGGGCCGTATTTTCGGCGCTGGCAGAGCGCAGAGATACACATGCCGGATATGTAAAACTGATATGGACCAAGCTGTAAAAATATATTATAATAGGGTACGAAAAGAGGGGAAAAGGTAATATGAAAACAAAACATCATGGGCAGATGTCAGAGTCCTTCCTGACGGCGGTGTTCCTTTCGCTTTCAGGCGGGCTGCAGGATGCCTATACGTATCTGTTCCGCGGTAAGGTGTTTGCAAATGCACAGACCGGCAACATCGTGCTGCTGAGTTTCAACATCATGGATGGTCAGTGGGATCGGGTGCTGCACTATCTGGTTCCTCTGTGTGCTTTTGCGCTGGGCGTACTGGTGGCAGAAAAGATGCGGGAGAGCTTTTGCAACATGCAGCGGCTTCACTGGCGGCAGCTGGTGGTGCTGGGCGAAGTGCTTCTGCTGTTCATTGTTGGCTTTCTGCCACAGGAGCAAAACCTGCTGGCAAACGCCATCGTTTCCTTCTCCTGCGCAATGCAGGTGCAGGCGTTCCGCAAGGTGAACGGCTATGCATTTGCCAGCACCATGTGCATTGGTGACCTGCGCAGCGGTGTGGAAGCATTCTGCATCTGGAGCAAGACCCATGAACCGAAAGTTAAGGACCGGATGATGCGTTATTTTGGCATCATTCTGTTGTTCGCGGTGGGTGCCGGTATTGGAAGCATGGGCGCAGCGCGGCTGGCAGGAAAGACCATCTGGATCTCCTGCGGGCTGCTGCTGGTAAGCTTTGCGCTCATGTTCATCCGGGAAGAAATCGAAGAAAACCCTGCGATCGAAAAGGATCTGGCTGAGATCCGGCAGGAGACACGGGAGATCGACCGGACTCTCAAGCAGGAACTGAAGGAAGAACGCGAGGAACTGCATGAGGAATTACACGAGAAATTGAGATAAATCACCGGACATCAAAAAAGGAGCCGCTGCGTGATGCAGCGACTCCTTTTGCTTGTCGAGAAAGGAAATTACTCAGAACGCAGGGCGGTGACGGGGTTGCACTTGGCTGCGCTGCGGGCGGGAATCAGACCGCCAAGGATCGTGAGCAGGGTAGCCAGAACGATCAGGACCAGTGCAGCTTTGGGCGGCAGCACAGCGGTGACGCTGGTGGTTCCTGCAATGGAGTGGATGAGCATGTTGCCGGGAATCAGCAGCAGCAGGCACAGGCCCACGCCGATCACGCCGGAGCACATTCCGATAATGAAGGTTTCGGCATTGAACACCTCGGAGACATTGTGCTTGGATGCACCGATGGCACGCAGAATACCGATCTCCTTGCGGCGTTCCAGCACGCTGATATAGGTGATGACACCGATCATGATGGAAGAAACCGCCAGCGAGATGGCAACAAAGGCCACCAGCACATTGCTGACCATATCCACGATCTTGGTCACGGCGCTCATCAGGGTGCCGACCGTATCCGAGAATACGATCACCTTGTCCTCTTCGCCCTGCGCACGCATGGCGGCGTTGTAGGCGTTCAGGCTGTCCACGATGCGGTTCTTGGCCTCAAAGCTCTTGGGGTAGATCCAGATGCTGCCGGGCTTTGCATAATCCGAATAGCCCAGTGCACCAAGAACACTGCTGTAGGAGGTGGTGCTGGACTGCAGGTTCATCTTGACCAGATCCACAAGGTCGTCGGTGCTCATGTTCACCTGCACGGCACTCTGGAACACGGTGGGGTCGATCTTCAGGGCATCTTCCACCTGACTGCTGAGCTGAGCGATGTTGTTCTGGATGGCGGACTGGATCTGCTGGCTGAACTGAGTGGTCAGCTGGGTCATCAGCTGCTGCATCACGGTGCTCATCTGGGTCTGAATGGCAGCGGTGAGTTTGGTCTGCAGAGCTTCGCCCAGCTTCTGGCTCAGCTGTTCCGAGTAGCTTTGCAGATAGCTCGTCATGATGCCCTGCAGGTTCTGCTGCAGCGAAGCGGTGAACTGCTCCTGCAGGCCGGTGGTGTCCAGCAGGTCGCCCATGGATTCGGACAGAAGCTGCTTGAACTGGTCGCTCTCCATATAGGAAGAGAAACCAATCTTATCCAGATTCAAGATGCCGTTGCCGATGATATAGCGCTTATAGCCATTCATGATCTTCTTCATCAGGCTCTGCAGCGCATCCTCCGAGACGGACAGGTCCATATCGGCAAACAACTGGCTCAGATCCAGCGCGTCCATGTCCGGAAGCTCCACATCGCTCATGTCGATGTCGCTCAGGTCCAGATCGCTCAGATCCAGCTGGAATGCGGACGGATCAAGGATGGAGGAAAAGTCAAAGCTGCCATCCTGCAGATCAAATGCACCGCTCAGGTCGAACTGCAGCTTGCTTGCATCGAACTGGAAGGCATCCTTCAGCATATCGGTATCCACCGAGAACAGGGAAGAAATGTCAAGATCGGTTTCGCGCTGGTCGGCATCAAAGCGCTCGCCGGTCAGCACGTTCACTTCCGGGTCGGCAAGCTGCTGCTTTACCACTTCACTTTCGGCTGCATGGTCGATGGCGTAGTAGGTGAGTGCATGGGTATAGGCAACGCCTATGGGCAGAATGGTGGAGCTGGCATCTGCGCGGGGCTGCACCACGCCCACGATGGTCAGATCCGGACTGTTTTCCACAAGCTGCTCCACATACGCTTCATCGTCGGAGCGGTTGCGCCAGATTTGGCGTTCTTCGTCATAAACGTAATAGTCCGAGCTGGTAACGATCTTATATTTCAGGCCCACAAAGGTATCGTAGGGGTAGGTGCCGTAGCCGGTGGGAGCCTGTGTGTTCTTGTTTTTTGCGTACTCCTGCAGAAAACGCATCATCACGCTGTCGTCCTCAATGCCCAGAATATAAAGAGCGTAATCGCTGATGCTGCCATCCGAATTCAGCACAAGAACGGCCTCGTTGTAGCTTTCCGGCCAGCGGCCTGCCTTGACATCGTACTGATCTTCGTACAGCGAAGGCTCTTCGGCCATCTCGGTAAACACGCTCTGGTTGGTCATGGAAGAGACGATGCCGGCGGCAGAGGTGGTGTTGTTCAGCGCAGAAAGGCTGCTGTCCGGGAAGATCTGGCGCACGGTGCCGTCCTTGTTCTGGCGATAGATCAGCGGTGCGATGCCGTAGGAATACTCGATGGAAGCAGCATCCTCCGAGATGGTGCACTCGTCGCTGTCCAGATATTTTTTCAGGGAGGCAAGGTCATTGACGGAGGAATTATCCTCGGTCAGCTGGCTCAGCAGTTCACGCACTGTGACCATGCCCTCCGGGGTGGAAGAAGCGCTGGTGGCGCCCACATTGGTGTTGTTGGCAACGGCGCTGGTGTAGCTTCCCGGGTCCAGCAGGGCGGCAAGGTCTACGCCGGTGGTCGAGATCTGCAGCGGATATTCCGAAAGGGTGGAGCGTTCCATCTCCTGGATATAATTGCTCACACCGGCCGAGAGCGAAAGGATGAGCGCAATGCCGATGATGCCGATGGAACCCGCAAATGCGGTGAGCAGGGTGCGGGTCTTTTTGGTGAGCAGGTTGTTGAAGCTCAGCGCGAGAGCGGTGAGCGGCGACATGGAAGAACGGCCCAGATTTTTGTGCACCGGCGGCACCTGAGCGGAATCATCCGGCGCAAACGGTGCGGTGTCCGATTGGATCACGCCGTCCCGCAGGCGGACGATGCGGGTAGCATACTGCTCTGCAAGCTCCGGGTTATGGGTGACCATGACCACAAGGCGGTCTTTGGCCACCTCCTTCAGCAGCTCCATCACCTGAATGCTGGTGTCGCTGTCCAGTGCGCCGGTCGGCTCGTCGGCCAGCAGGATGTCGGGGTTATTGACCAGTGCGCGGGCAATGGCCACACGCTGCATCTGGCCGCCGGACATTTCGCTGGGGTGCTTGTGCAGCTGGTCGCCCAGACCTACCTGCTCCAGCGCCTTGGTGGCCCGGCTGCGGCGCTCGGCACCGGAAATGCCGGAGATGGTCAGCGCCAGCTCCACATTGGAAAGCACTGTCTGGTGTGGGATGAGGTTATAGCTCTGGAACACAAAGCCAATGGTGTGGTTGCGGTAAGAGTCCCAGTCGCGGTCGGTATATTTTTTGGTGGAGATGCCGTTGATGATCAGATCACCGCTGTCGTAGCGGTCCAGACCGCCAATGACGTTCAGCAGGGTGGTCTTACCGGAACCGCTGGGGCCGAGAATGGCGACGAATTCGTTGTCCCGCAGGTTCAGGCTGACATCATCCAGTGCTTTCTGCACCAGATCGCCGGTTTTGTATTCTTTCTTGATGTGGTTGAGTTGGAGCATGTGTGAGCCTTTCCGGCGCATCCTCGCAGGAACGCTGCCGCTGTACATTATAATAAACTGCCCGGATACAGGACCCGCAGCAAGGCGTTATACACTTCTATTTTACCGAAATAATATGAAAAAACTGTGTATATTTCAACGTAAATTTTGACCGGACCGGTATTTTTGGCTTTTGAGGCAGAAAAACAGGAAAATAAAGGAAAAATTGACGTGGAGGTTGAATTTGCGTCGCCGTCGTGCTATTTTAATAGCGGAAGATCCTGATAAAACAGAAAAGCATCGCGAAAGCAGAATTACACTGCCAATACGACGCAAAAAATCTGCAATGAACCGTAAGCACAAAATAAAATGCGTCGCAGAACAGAAAAACACGACAAAAAAACGCAACGAATGTGATTTTGACATTTTTAGACGCTTTTTCAGGATTGAACCAGCCCTCTCTGCTCTTTAAAATAAGATAAGAAAAACAAGGAATGCCTTGAAAACGTCGCAGGACCTTGTAGCAAGGGAGGAAAAATTATGGAACGTACATTTTCACCTATGATCCGTCAGTTTTCGGCAATCGACGGGTTGCAGAAAGCATATACGCTGGTATACTCAATGGATACAGGCAACGAAAACGGTTGCTGCCTGACGCTTTGCCGTACCGGGAACCGGCAGTACATGCAAAGCTGCTACATTGCAGCTGCACCAGAGTTCTGCTACCGGATCCTGCGCTATCTGTGTGAGAATGGCGTCCAGCCGGAGATCTGGCAGGATGTGGTAGAAGAACTGACCGATACAGAACAGCTCAGGCAGAAAGGCGGCGCGTTGCGTGGAGAGTGAGCACACAGCAAAAACGCTGCAGATCGCCCTTGGAAGCTACGACCGCAAGGAGCTGCGGGTGGAAAAGAACTACCTGCAGGAGCAAAGCCCTGCGTTGGAGTGCACCTGCTTCCAGAACGGCGGCCGTCTGCTGGAACAGCTGCGTCAGGGCCGTCAGTTTGATGTTGTGATCCTCTGCAGCCAGCTGGAAGATATGAGCGGGCTGGAGTTTTTAATGAATATCCGCAGCATGGATCCCAAACCGAATGTTGTTCTGTTTGATGAGGGCAGGCGGCAGAATACGAGTGCCATTTGTCTGGAATCGGGCGATGGATTCTGCTATGTGGGCCATGCCGAACTGAAGAACCTGCTGTGGGAGCTGTACCGCCTGCCGGGACGGCAGAGCCAGCGCATGGAACGCAAGTGTCAGGAACTGTATGAGGGCTGGGGCATCCAGCTGCCGGACGTGAACTGCAACTATCTTTCCTGTGCGGTGGGCGTGGTGTACGGCACCAGCCAGAAGCTGGCCATCCGCAAGGAGATCCTGCAGGCGGTGAGCGAGCAGTACAATGTGTCGGTCTCTGCTGTGGACAGCGGCATCCGGCGTATGATCGACCAGCTGGAAGCAAAGCCCTCGGCCAAGTGGCTGCGCTTCAAGGACGAAAGCGGATTTGCGGACGAGAAACCTACCACTGGTAAACTGATCTACACTGTCAAGAATTATCTTCAGCGTCAGAAGGACGACTGAGCATAAAACACAGGAGGCGCAAGGGTATGGAGCAGATGCGGCAGAACGAGGCGGGTGCACTGACCGCGCAGGCGATCCCGCAGAAGGATGTGGAACAGGCATGCTTCCATGCACTGGGCCTGATCGGACGCAATTGCGAATATCTGGACCAGCACCTTGCGCATGTGGGTGCCGACCAGCAGACCCGGCAGGCGGTGAACGATATCAGCGCTGCGTCGGCAAGGCTGGATCGCACTGTGAACGAAGTGATGTCGCTGCTGGATTTTCTGCGCACCGAGGAAGACCCGCGGCTCTATCCGCTGGACCTGTGCCAGCTGCTGCAGCAGGTCGCCGCACAGGCCGATATGGTGCAGGCGCAGCTTGGGGTGGAACTGACGCTGGACTATGGCGGCTGGACAGCCTGCCGGGTCATGGCGGACCGCAATGATGCAGAACTGCTGTGCCTGCATCTGCTTTCGAATGCCTTGCGGGCCTGCAGTGCGGGCGGCAAAGTGCGGCTGATGCTGCGCCGCAGCGAAAGCTTCTGGCAGCTGACGGTGATGGATAATGGCTGCGGCCTGCCGGAAGCAGGCGAGGATGCATGGCTGGAGAACCGGCGCTGCTTTCTGGGCGGCGCAAAGCTGGGCCTGCTGCTCTGCCGCGAGTGCTGCCGCCGTATGGGCTGGGGCCTGCGGGTGGAGCGCGCACCGGAAAAGGGCACACAGGCAGTGGTGACCATTCCGCTGTGCACCGACCGCATAACGGAGCCGACGGTAGAGCTGCATACGGGCGGCGATACGGCACAGGCACAGCAGCATCAGTACCAGCTGCGCAATATGCTGGTGCGGGAGCTGCGTACCATGCCGGAGCGCGGCGACCCGGACGAGCTGTGATGCATGCTGCATGATTGCATTATAATAATGAATAAGGACTGCTGCGGGGGAGATGCTCCTGTGCGGCAGTCCTTTTTTGTTGGCAAAGGTTAAAAAACTTTGCCGAGACACCGGTGCAGCCGCATAAAAAGCGACAAGTTCACAAAATGTTTAACTTTTTGAGCGGAAAATACTATTTTTTCTGTGTAAAATAAGGGACGCTGATTGATTGTGCCGCAAAATTGGATTATAATACATTTGTATGCGAATTGACAAAATGATTCGTTAACAAACTAATTTTTGGCAAAGAAATTGATTTTGCCGTCCACCGGGGGCTTTGCCTCCGGCATTTGTCCTTAGGAGGAAAAACAACGTGAGAGTAGGTCTTGACATCGGCAGTACCACCATCAAGTGTGTGGTGCTGGATGAACATGATGCGCTGCTGTATTCTACATACGAACGGCATTACAGCCATATTCTGGAAAAGGCGCAGGAGCTGCTGCGCCGCATCGATGCCGAGCAGTTGCACGGTCAGAAGGCGTTGCTGAGCATTTCCGGTTCGGCGGGCATGGGTTTGGCCGACAGCTGCGGCGTGCCCTTTGTGCAGGAGGTGTTTTCCACCCGCGTAGCGGTCAAGTGCTTTGTGCCTGCCACCGACTGCGTGATCGAGCTGGGCGGTGAGGATGCCAAGATCCTGTTTCTGACCAACGGTACCGAGGTGCGCATGAACGGCAGCTGTGCCGGCGGCACCGGTGCCTTCATCGACCAGATGGCCACCCTGCTGAAAATGGGTGCCGACGAGATGAACAAGGCAGCAGAGAACGCACAGCGCACCTACACCATTGCGTCCCGCTGCGGCGTGTTTGCCAAGAGCGACGTGCAGCCCCTGATCAATCAGGGTGCCCGCACCGAGGACATTGCTGCCAGCATTTATAAGGCTGTGGTCAACCAGACCATTGCAGGCCTTGCACAGGGCCGTCCCATCAAGGGCAATATCCTGTATCTGGGCGGCCCGCTCACCTTCAGCAGCGTGCTGCGCAAGAGCTTTGACGAAGCGCTGAACGTGACCGGCACCTGCCCGGAGAACAGCCTGCTGTATGTGGCACTGGGCGCTGCCCTCTATGCCGACAAGGCTTTCGTTCTGTCTGAGGTGGCCGATGCGCTGGACCAGTATGCTGCCACTGCCACCTACGCCAGCGAGCCGCCGCTGTTCGCCAGCAAGGAGGAGTATGAGGCCTTCCATGCCCGCCACATGTCCCACAGTGTGCCGCGTGTGCCGTTCAGCGCGCAGTGCGGCCCGGTGCATATCGGCATCGACTCCGGCTCCACCACCGTCAAGCTGGTGGTGGTGGACGAGAAGAGCCAGATCCTCTACACCAACTATCAACCGAACCTCGGCAACCCGCTGCCCCTCATCCGGGAGCAGCTGCTGAAAATTTACAAGGAGCACCCGGGCCTGCAGGTGGCCAGCGTGACCACCACCGGCTACGGCGAAGACCTGGTGAAGAACGCCTTCCGCTGCGATTACGGTCTGGTGGAAACGGTGGCGCACTTTACCGCTGCAAAATACTTTATGCCGGATGTGGATTTCATCATCGACATCGGCGGTCAGGATATGAAGTGCTTCAAGATCGAAGATGGTGCCATCAGCAACATCTTCCTGAACGAAGCATGTTCCTCCGGCTGTGGCAGCTTTTTGCAGACCTTTGCACAGGCACTGGGCTACGATGTGAAGAAATTTGCCAGCTTGGGCCTGTTCGCAGACCGTCCGGTGGATCTGGGCAGCCGCTGCACCGTGTTCATGAACAGCTCGGTCAAGCAGGCCCAGAAGGACGGTGCAAGCATCGAGAACATCTCGGCTGGTCTGTCCATCAGCGTGGTCAAGAACGCACTGTACAAGGTCATCCGCGCATCCAGCCCGGAAGAGCTGGGCCGCAAGATCGTGGTGCAGGGCGGTACCTTTTATAATGAAGCCGTGCTGCGCGCCTTTGAAAAGGAGATGGGCGTGGAGGTCATCCGCCCGGACATTGCCGGCTTGATGGGCGCTTACGGTGCGGCTCTGTTCGGCCTGCGCCAGAGCCAGAAGGCCCACAAGACTGCTTCTGCCATGATGAACGAGCAGGAGCTGGAAGCCTTTGCGCAGAAGGTGGTCAGCGTCAAGTGCGGCGGCTGCGGCAACCACTGCCAGCTCACCGTCAACACCTTTGCGGATGGCCGCAAGTACATCTCCGGCAACCGCTGCGACAAGCCCGTGACCGGCAAGAGTGCCGACGACAGCCTGAACCTCTACGCCTACAAGCAGCAGCTGCTGGCCGAGTATAAGCCGGTGGCCGGCAAGCGCGGCTCCATCGGCATCCCGCTGTGTCTGGGCTTCTACGAGCTGCTGCCCTTCTGGTGGGCCTTCTGGACAAAGCTTGGCTTTGCCGTGCACACCAGCCCAGTGTCCAGCCGCGGCCTGTACCTCGCCGGTCAGGCTACTATCCCCAGCGATACCGCCTGCTTCCCGGCAAAGCTGAGCCACGGCCACATCAAGGCCCTGAGCCAGATGCAGCTGGACGCTATTTTCTACCCCTGCCTGACCTACAATGTGGACGAGGGACTGGGCGACAACCACTATAACTGCCCGGTGGTGGCCTACTACCCCGAGGTTCTGGCAGGCAACTGCCCGGAGCTGGAGGGCACCAAGTTCATCTATGACTATGTGGGCATCCACCGCCCTAAGGACTTTGTGCACAAGATGGCAAAGAACATCCTGCCCAAGTACTTTGGCGGTATCTCCGAGAAGGAAGTGCAGGCCGCAGCGGATGCCGCCTATGCGGAATACGAGTCCCACATGGCAAAGATCCGCGTGAAGGGCAGCGAGATCATCGATGAAGCCCGCCGTCAGGGCAAGCGCATCATCGTGCTGGCAGGCCGCCCCTACCATGTGGACCCCGAGGTGAACCACGGCATCGACCGCCTCATCACCCGCCACGGTGCTGCCGTTGTTACCGAGGACAGCATTTCCAACCGGGTGCAGAAGTTCCCTACCAGTGTGCTGAACCAGTGGACCTACCACAGCCGCCTGTATGCCGCCGCCAAGTACTGCACCACCCAGAAGGATATGGATCTGGTGCAGCTGGTGTCCTTCGGCTGCGGCGTGGATGCCATCACCACCGACGAGACCCGCGAAATTCTGCAGGAGGGCGGCAAGCTCTACACCCAGCTCAAGATCGACGAGATCACCAATCTGGGTGCCGTGAATATCCGCCTGCGCAGTCTGTTTGCTGCTCTGGACGAGCGGGACGAGGTGGCCGCAGAAAAGGCAGAATAAAATAGAGATAGAGCAAAAAGCTTTTTAAGAAAGCAACATAGGAGGAACCTATGGAATACAATTATCCCAAATTTACCCCGGAGATGAAGAAGACCCATACCATCCTCATCCCCAACATGGCCATTACCCAGTTCCGCCTGCTGGAGTACGCCCTGCGTTACGACGGCTACAAGTGCGAAATTCTGGGCAACTGCGGCAGTGCCGTGGCACAGCTGGGCCTGAAATACGTCCACAACGACACCTGCTACCCGGCTCTGCTGGTCATCGGTCAGTTTCTGGATGCGCTGAACAGCGGCAAGTATGATCTGGATCACACCGCCCTGCTCATCACCCAGACCGGTGGTGGCTGCCGTGCCTCCAACTACATTCATCTGCTGCGCAAGGCACTGGTCAAGGCGGGCTATCCGCAGATCCCGGTGGCCAGCCTGAACTTCTCGGGTCTGGAAAAGGACAGCGGCTTCCAGATGACCCTGCCGCTGGCCCGCCGTGCGCTGGCCTGCATCTTCTACGGCGATATGCTGTGCGCTTTGCGCAATCAGGTGGCACCTTACGAGAACGAGAAGGGGGCTGCCGATAAGATGGTAGACCTGTGGGTGGAACGCTTGGGCCGCGTGCTGCTGGCGGGCAAGGGCTACACCTCCAAGGAGATGAAGCACACCTTCCCCCTCATCGCAAAGGACTTTGCTGCCATCCCCGTTACCCGGGTGCCCAAGGTCAAGGTGGGCGTGGTTGGCGAAATTTACGTCAAGTACAGCCCGCTGGGCAACAACGACCTGCAGAAGTTCCTGGAAAGTCAGGACTGCGAGGTGAACTTCCCGGGCCTGATGGGCTTTGTGCAGTACTGTGCCTTCAACATGGGCGAGGACCACGTCCTGTACGGCGGCAAGCTGGCGGTGAAGATCGGCATTGACCAGTTCCTGAACTGGCTGGACAGCATCGAGCGCGCCATGCTCAAGGCTGAGGCCGACGCAGGCTTCTACGCCCCCGGCCCTTTCAAGGAGCTGGTGGAAAAGCCCAAGGGCATCATTTCGCTGGGTGCCAAGATGGGCGAGGGCTGGCTGCTGACTGCCGAGATGATCGAGCTGGTGCAGGGCGGCTACGGCAATATCGTGTGCGCCCAGCCCTTCGGCTGCCTGCCCAACCACATCGTGGGCAAGGGTATGGTGAATAAGATCCGCGCCCTGTACCCCAGTGCCAACATCACCCCCATCGATTACGACCCCAGCGCCACCAAGGTCAATCAGGAAAACCGCATCAAGCTGATGCTGGCAGTGGCCAAGGAGCGCCTGAATGCCCCGGTGGAGGCAAAGCCTCTGACGGCAGAGGAAATCGCAGGCGGCGCACCCAAAGTCGGCGCGGCGGTCTGATGTTCTAAAGCGGAAAATACCGAAATGCAAAAAGCCCGTCCGGGCGTAAAACTCGGACGGGCTTTTATCATGCCTTGAGAAAAATCAATGCAGGAGAGATCACTTCTGATTCTTCATGTAGATGTGGTGGGGCAGACCGGCAATGTACAGCGGGGTCAGCTCGGCCTGGATCAGCGGGCGGGCATAAGCCAGGAACTCATCGGTCATCTGGGTGTGGTTGGCGTTCATCCAGCTCAGCGGCACCTTCTTTTCGAGGTTTGCAACTTCGCTGATGGGGTGCAGCTCGGTGGTGCACTGGTACGGGCTGTTGGAGATGCGCTTCAGGGCCACCATCTGGCCGGTAACGCCCTCAAAGGCAGCCTTGGCGGCAGCACCGCCCACCTGATAGGCTTCGGTGATGTCGGTGCGGCTGGTCAGATGGCCTGCGCAGCGCTGCAGGGTGGAAAGCTCGATGCAGCGGGTCTTGGTGTCCAGATTGCGGGCCACCACATTTGCCAGATACCGTGCGGTACCGGTCAGGGCCTTATGGCCAAAGGCATCCACTGCGTGCACATCGTCGGCCAGCTCACAGACGTAGCGGCCATCCTCCAGCTTCACGCCTTCGGAAACGGCAATCACGATGCTGGGCTTCTTCTCCTGCATCACGCGCACCTTCTCAATGAAGTGTTCCACATTGAAGGGCACTTCGGGCAGGCAGATCATGTCCACACCCTCGCAGTCGTCACTCTTTGCCAGAGCGGCGGCAGCGGTCAGCCAGCCGGCGTTGCGGCCCATGATCTCCACCACGGTGACGTACTTGGTGCCGTACACGGTGGCATCGCGGATGATCTCCTTCATCACCACGCCGATGTACTTGGCAGCAGAGCCGTAGCCGGGGGTGTGGTCGGTGACCATCAGGTCGTTGTCGATGGTCTTGGGCACGCCCATAAAGCGGATGTCGCTCTGGATGCGCTCGCCGTACTCAGCCAGCTTGCCGATGGTGTCCATGGAGTCGTTGCCGCCGATGTAGAAGAAGTAGCCGATGTTCAGCTTTTCCAGAATGGCGAACAGCTTTTTGTAGACGGTCTCGTCCTCATGCCAGTCCGGCAGCTTGTAGCGGCAGCTGCCGAGGAAGCTGGACGGGGTGCGCTTGAGCAGCTCGATGTCCAGATCGTCCGTCAGCACGGTGGAAAGATCCACCACCCGCTCCTCCAGCAAACCGGCAACGCCATTGCACATACCGTAAACGATCTCTGCGCCGCGGTTCTTGCAGCTTTCAAATACGCCTGCAAGGCTTGCATTGATGACGGAAGTAGGACCGCCAGACTGACCAACGATTGCATTTTTTCCCATGATGATTTCTCCTTTTTTGTTTTTCTGTTTCGGCAATATAATATTACGTGCAGGATGCACGAAAACAGACGCGGGAAAAGGGGTTACAGACGGATATGGCGCGGGGTGCCGTTGACGTAAACGGGGGTAACCTCGTCCAGGATCAGCGGACGGGCATACTCCTCAAAGGCAGCAGTCACCTGCATCCCGTCGGGGCTGATCCAGTCCAGCGGCACCTTCTTTTCAAGGTTTGCCACCTGCTGCACATCCACCGACTCGGTGATGCACTGGTAGGGATAAGCGGAAATGCGCTTGAGCGCGATCATGCGGCCGGTCTCGCCCGCAAAGGCGGCTGCGGCTGCGGCACCGCCCACAGCGTAGGCTTCGTTCACATCCGTGCGGCTGGCCAGATGGCTGGCGCAGCGCTGCAGGGTGGAAAACTCGATGGCGCGGCTCTTGCAGTTCAGCTTGTCGTGGATGAGGTCGGAGAGATAACGGCTGGTGCCGCTGAGCACGGCCTTGTGGCCAAAGGCATCCAGCTGGCCTGCGGTGGACACCAGATCGCACAGATAGGTGCCGTCGGCGGTCTTTACGCCCTCGCTGGCCGCAATGATCACATTGGACTTGCGGCGCTGCAGCTCGTCCACCTTGGCAAGGAACTTGTCCTGATCGAAGGGCACCTCCGGCAGCAGGATCAGATCCGGGCCTTCGCAGTCGTCGCCGCCCGCAAGGCAGGCCGCACCGGCAAGCCAGCCCGCATGTCGGCCCATGATCTCGGCCACGGTCACGCTGCGGATGTCATACACGGAGGAATCCCGGATGACTTCCTTTAAAATAGTGGCAATGTACTTGGCGGCAGAGCCGTAGCCGGGGGTGTGGTCGGTCAGGCACAGGTCGTTGTCGATGGTTTTGGGCACACCGATGAACCGCACGCTGCTGCCCACGCGCTCACCGTAGCGGGAAAGCTTTGCGATGGTGTCCATGGAGTCGTTACCACCAATGTAGAACACCGCGCAGATGTCGTACTTGTCAAACAGGGTGAACAGCTTGATGAAGGGTGTGGAGTCCACATCCGGGTCCGGCAGCTTGTAACGGCAGCTGCCAAGGTAGCTGGAAGGCGTGCGCTTGAGCAGTTCAATGCTCATGCGGTCGTCCAGCAGGACGTTCAGCTCCAGCATTTCTTCCTTGAGCAGACCTTCGATGCCGTATTTCATACCGTACACCTTGTCTGCACCCAGGCTGCAGGCGGCTTTGTACACGCCTGCCAGACTGGAGTTGATCACGGCGGTAGGACCGCCGCTCTGACCAATGATCACATTCTTGGCCATGAGTACCTCCTTTTGCAAATTTCATTCTTATCATTTGTACATCGCTGCAGGTTCCGGCTTCCGCGCCGCCAGAGTGGGGTTTGGTCTAAAGGCCCTGCACTGCCCGCAGACCGTGCGGCAAACAAACCGGATGCTGCAAGTGATACAAAAAAGTTTGCGGCATGTGCACACCCTTTTTGTAAAATGTGCAAAATTACCACATCCTTATTGTACCTGTTTTGCCTGTTGTATGCAAGACCTAATTGGTTGCACAGGCAAAAAAATTATGATAAAATAAAAAACGCACAGCCCCGGGCGGATAAAACCCCCTTCTGTGCGGGAAAAATGGAGAAAGCTGGAAAAACCATGGGCATTTCACACGAGTATCATTCTGCGCCGCGCCGGGCACGGCGCGGTACAGTCAGCGGCAAGCTGCGCTTTCTGGGCGCAGTGGTCGCCATTTTGCTGGTATCCTACGCCATCACGGCCATTCTGGAAAAGGGCGCAGAGGGCGCGGACGATACCCCGCCTACCAACGCCAGCGGCATTGCCGAGAACATTCTGGCACCGCTGCCCATGCAGGGCGAAGCGGATAGCAACAGTGCTGCACAGGATGGCAGCACCGGTGGGCAGGCCGTCACACTGGAGAACTTTGGCCCTGCAAAGCAGAGCGCTGGGGCCTACACTGTCAAAGCCTATGATGCCAGCGTCATCCGCCAGCCCAGCTGCGGGCAGGTGGACTTGAGCTACTTTGCGGACGCAGCCTTTCTGGGCGACAGTCTGACGGTGGGCTTCTCGGATTACCAGATCAATCTGGACGGGGCACTCATCTGCGGCTATACCGGCGTTGGCCCGGATGCCATTGTGAACCGCAGCGCAGTCAAAAGCCCCACCCGCGGGCAGGAGGTAGCGCTGGATGTGCTGGCCGCTGCCCGGCCCAAGAAGCTGTATATCCTGCTGGGCACTAACACCCTCACCACGCTGGGCGCTTCGGACCGCTTCCTTGCCTACTATGGCCAGATGCTGGATATGCTGCGCGAGGCTTTGGGCGAGGACTGCGTGATCTACGTGCAGTCTATCCCGCCGGTGCGACCCTCGGCAGCTGCCGAAAAGCCCGGCCTTGCATCGGATGTGCTGCGCGGTGTGAACGAGCAGCTGGCTCAGCTGGCCGCCAGCAAGGGATGCGTTTACCTTGACCTGTGGGAGACCCTTGCCGACGGCGAGGGCAACCTGAAGGAGATGCTTGCAGCGCCGGATGGCGTGCATCTCTCTGCAGGCAACGGCTACGGCGCGTGGGTCACCTACCTGCGCAACCACGCCAAGTACAGCGCGGACAATTCCTGGACGATGGGCAGCATTTACAGTGCACAGTAAAACGGAGTGAAAAATAAAGAGCCGTTGCACAAAATGGATGTGCAATGGCTCTTTTGTGTATGATGCAGTTTCCCACAGCGACCCTACGGTGAAAAAGTGTTTCAGAAAAGCCCGCAGGCTTTTCTGAAACACAAATATAAAAATAAATTTTCCGCTGAAAATGCCCAGAGCGAACGCGGAGGGCATTCCGATCATAAAATTACTCCTGCTGTTCCAACTCCAGAAGATACTGCTTCATCTCCACGCCATAGGCGTAGCCGGTGAGCTTGCCGGTGCTGCCCACCACCCGGTGGCAGGGCTGAAGGATGGCGATGGGGTTGCAGTGGCAGGCACCGCCCACGGCACGGCTGGCCTTGGGTTTGCCAACAGCGGCGGCCAGCTGGCCGTAGGTGCGGGTCTCACCGTAGGGAATGCGGCACATCTCGGCCCAGACCGCTTTCTGGAAGGGGGTGCCCTTGGGGGCCAGCGGCAGATCGAATTCCCTGCGCGCCCCGGCAAAATATTCGTTCAGCTGCTCCTCGGCTTCCTGTAAAAGCGGTGTCTCGCACACCTTGCGGGGCAGCGGTTCCAGTTCCGGCACCCCGTCCGGGCAGAGGGTCAGCCCGCAGATGGCATCGTTTTCCTCTTCCAGCCGGAAGGTTCCCAGAATGCTGTTCACATACCAGACGTTCAAAAGTTGCGCTTCCTTTCCTGTGAGTTTGTGTTATACTGAAGCTATCTTAACACAAATGTACATCCGGCGAAAGGGGCGTTTTTTGTTATGGTACAGGCATTGGAAGAAATCATTGCCAAAAGCAGCAGCATCGTGTTCTTTGGCGGGGCGGGCGTTTCCACCGAGAGCGGCATCCCGGACTTCCGCAGTGTGGACGGACTTTATCATCAGAAGTACGCCTACCCGCCGGAAACGATCCTGAGCCATACCTTCTGGGAGGAGAACCCGGAGGAGTTTTACCGTTTTTACCGCGATAAGCTCATCGTGAAGGGGGCAAAGCCCAACGCGGCCCACCTGCGGCTGGCAAAGCTGGAACGGGAGGGCAGGCTGAAAGCGGTCGTCACCCAGAACATCGACGGCCTGCATCAGGCGGCGGGCAGCCGCACGGTGTACGAGCTGCACGGCAGCACCCTGCGCAACTACTGCACCCGCTGCGGTAAGTTCTACGATGTGGATTTCATTGCCAACAGCACCGGTGTGCCCCGCTGCACCGAGTGCGGCGGCATCGTCAAGCCGGATGTGGTGCTGTATGAAGAAGGGCTGGACGAGGAGGTGCTGTCCGGCGCGGTGAACGCCATCCGCCATGCGGATACCCTGATCATCGGCGGCACAAGCCTTGTGGTGTACCCGGCGGCAGGACTGATCCGGTACTTCCGGGGCGACCATCTGGTGGTCATCAACATGCAGCCCACCGGGGCAGATGCGGAAGCCGACCTGTGCATTGCAAAGCCCATTGGTCAGGTGCTGAGCGAGGATGTAACGCTGGATCTGTAAAACAAAAAGAGCGGCCCTGTTTCGCGCCGATTCTCGCCCCCGGTCCGGTATGCTGGATGCATACTGAAAAAGAATGGGGGAAACCAAATGATCCAGGTTTGTGACCCGCCGCGCACGCGGCAGGTAAGGCGGCTTTCGGCGGAGGAATTCTGCCGGCTGGCGCAGAGCGAAGTGAGCAGTGTGTACCGTCCGCGCAGCGAGGTGCTGCGGATGCTGACGGTAGGCGAGGTGTGGGGCGTGTACAGTACACGCGGTGTGCCGGGAGCCGGGTGCATCCTGCTGCCCATGGATGCCGATGTGGCAGCGGCGGCTGCGCTGCGCCGCTTTCTGGGCTGGAACCGCACGTCAGGCGGATATTTTTTGACCCCGGCAGCCGGGCCG
This sequence comes from Faecalibacterium faecis, assembly GCF_040096475.1. Taxonomy (NCBI): domain Bacteria; kingdom Bacillati; phylum Bacillota; class Clostridia; order Eubacteriales; family Oscillospiraceae; genus Faecalibacterium; species Faecalibacterium faecis. The sequence goes on from NZ_JBBMEP010000001.1 coordinate 20,928, forward strand.
GACGGCCATGCCGCCGAGACCCTTGCACCGTTGCTGGCTGCGGCTGCTGCCCGGCAGGAGTTTCTTGCCCGGCAGCGGGCACGGTGGGCCGTGGTGGAATGTGCGGCAGAAGAGCTGATCCCGCTGTATCTGCGTCAGGGGTTTGCTTTGCGGGCTATCCGTCCGCTGGACAGTCTGGCACCGTGTTTCCTGCTGCAGGCCGGGTGCCTTGCGCAGAATGTGCCGCCGGTATGGCTCCCGCTGGCCGACCGGGTGCACATTGCCATCCTGCTGGCTCGAGGCTATGCCGCGCTGGAAAGCCGCGAAAGCCCGCAGGGCACCGTGCTGGCACTGTATCCCGTATGATGTGAAAGTGAGGAAGTTGAAATGAAAGCAGTTGTTCTGGAAGATTATGCCATACAGCAGGGAGATCTGGACTGGTCGGGTGTGAAGGCGCTTGTGCCGGACATCACCCGCTATGGGCGCACCGCGCAGGAAGAGGTGGTGCCGCGCATCGGGGATGCGGAGATCGTGTTCCTGAATAAGTGCCGCATCGACGAAGCCGTTCTGGCCCAGTGCCCGAAGCTCAGGTGGGTGGGCATCATTGCCACCGGCACGGATAACCTTGATCTGAAGGCCTGCCGCCGCCATGGCGTGCCGGTAGCCAACGTGCCGGGCTATTCTACTTACAGTGTGGCACAGATGACCTTCAGCCTGCTGCTGGCCATCTGCCAGTGCGCCGACCGTTACCATCGCCTTGTGCAGGACGGCCATTGGCGCACCAAGGAGCCTGCGGCCTACGGTCTGCTGCCGCAGGTGGAACTGCTGGGCAAGACCTTTGGCATCTATGGCTACGGCAGCATTGGCCGGCAGACCGCCCGCATTGCCAAGGCCTTTGGCATGGAGGTGTTGGTGTGCACCCGCACCGTTCGGCCGGAGTACAAAGCCGACGGTGTGGAATTCGTGGATCTTGACACCCTGCTTGCCCGCAGCGATGTGCTCAGCCTGCACTGCCCGGCAACACCTGCAACACGGGGGCTGATCAACGCGGCCACCCTTGCAAAGGCAAAGCCCGGCATGATCTTGCTGAACACCGCCCGCGGTGCACTGGTGGACGAGCAGGCCGTGGCCGATGCGCTGAAAAACGGGAAGCTTGGCTTTTACGGTGCCGATGCCTTTGGCACTGAACCGCTGCCGCAGGCAAGCCCTTTGCGCGGCCTGCCGAATGCCCTGCTGACACCGCACATCGCGTGGGCCACCAACGAAGCCCTGCAGCGGCTGATGGATATTACTGCCAACAACCTGCGCACATGGCTGGATGGCGCGGGAGAGAATATTGTGAACGCATAAAAATAACGGGAACGCCGCATGGACGTTCCCGTTTTTTTTAGTTCAGGATACCGCTTGCCTTGATGGACTGCACCGCCTCGGCAATGCGCTCCGGCGGCAGGGTGAGGGCAAAGCGCACGTAGCCTTCGCCCAGCGGGCCAAAGCTGGAACCCGGCGTGCACAGCACACCGCTCTTTTCCACAAGGTCAAGACAGAAGTCCATGCTCTTTGCGTACTTTGCCGGGATGGGTGCCCACACGAACATGCTGCCGTGACTGTCCGGCACATTCCAGCCAATGGAACGCAGGCCGCCGCACAGAGCGTCGCGGCGCTGCTGGTACAGGCCGCACTGCGTTTTTACCATGTCCAGCGGGCCGGTCAGGGCGGCGATGGCCGCTTTCTGCACCGGCAGGAACATGCCGAAATCGATCTGGCCGCGCAGTTTCTTGAAGGCAGCTACCACGTCCCTCCGGCCTACAAGAAAGCTGATGCGGGCACCGGTGACGTTGAAGCTTTTGGAAAGGCTGAAGAACTCCACGCCCACATCCATGGCACCCGGCGTATTGAAGAAGCTGTTGCCCACGGCCCCGTCAAAGATAATGTCGCTGTAGGCGTTGTCGTGGATGATGAGAATGTCATACTTTTTGGCAAAGGCCACCAGTTCGGCGTACAGCTCCGGGGAGCCGACGCTGCCCACCGGGTTTGCGGGCAGGGAGACGATCATATACTTTGCCTTGCGGGCCACATCCTCCGGGATGTCCTTCACATAAGGCAGGAAGCCGTGCTCCTTGGTCAGCGGGTAATACCACGGCTTTGCGCCGCCCAGCAGACTGCCCGCGATGAACACCGGGTAGCAGGGAGTGGGCAGCAGCACGGTGTCGCCCTCGTCGCACAGCACCATACCAATGTGGCCCACGCCCTCCTGACTGCCCGCACAGCTGGCCACCTGATCCGGCGCGATCTCTACGCCGAAGCGGCGCTTGTAGTAGCCGCACACGGCATCCAGCAGCTCAGGCAGGTCGCGCAGGCTGTACTTCCAGTTCTGCGGGTCGGCAGCGGCATCCATCATGGCCTTGCGGATGTGCTCGGCGGGCGCAAAGTCCGGCGTGCCGACGCTCAGATTATAAATGGTGCGGCCCTGAGCTTCCAGAGCTACCTTGCGTTCGTTCAGTGCGGCGAAGATCTCGTCGCCGAACAAGTCCAGTCGTTTGGAAAATTCCATGATACGATACCCCTCAAATCCTCTTGTTTTCAACATGAACCATTTTAATGATAGAGCTATTTTAGCACGTTTTTCCAAACCGCGCAACGAAAAGGGCAGATGGGGGAGAAAGTTTCAACTTTCGGTGATGGGAAGCGAAGGATGTTTCACGGGAAGAAAACCCTCTCAGTCACGGCTGACGCCGTGCCAGCTCTCCCGAAGGGCGAGCTTTATGAGTGCAAACCATCAGATGCAAAAGAGCTCCCCCTTTCGGGGGAGCTGGCGAGCGAAGCGAGACTGAGAGGGTTTATCAATCGATCGTCGTTTTTGTCCGTCCCACGCCGATGACGGCGGTGCTGATCTTTTTCCAGCTGTTGCAGCCGCACACACCGTCCACACGCAGGCTCGTGCGCCGCTGGAAGCCTTTCAGCGCTTCCTCCGTCCGGGCACCAAAGATGCCGTCGATGCGGCTCCCGGTCTGGTAGCCCAGCGTGGAAAGCGCGTCCTGCAGAATCATCACATAGCAGCCGCGGCTTCCCCGCCTCAGGGTAGGATACCCGGCGGTGGTGCCGCTGCAGGCGGGCGTGCCGTAGCGGCGGTCCATGTGCACCCATGTGGGGGTCTGGCTCAGCGGCTCCACATAGCCCCATGCCCCGGTGCCCCGGGCTGCGTTGTAGATGGCCGTGCGGGCGGTCCGGGTCAGGCTTTGGCCCACGTCAAAGGATACGCCCGCGTAGTGCTGGCTGCGGGTGCCGTGGCCGCCCTCCCAGATGCGGCGGAAGGCATACCCCACCGGGATGCCCTTGCCGTACTTGCGGCGGGTCAGGTTCCACGCTTCCATGGCCGCAATGGTGGTCCACAGGGTGGGGCTGGCGGATTTGCCCCGGAATTCCCGCACCCGCAGGGTGGTGCCGGTGCTGTAGGGCATGGGGTCGTTCTCGTTCAGGTTTGCATAGGTGTATACCTTGTTCTCGTAGGCATCGTAGATCAGAAGTCGTGCCATCGCTCATTCCTCCTTGCTGCAGTGTGGGCAGCTCTGGGCCTGCAGCGAGGCCCATGTTCCGCGGTCCACGGTGCCGGTCACCAGCAGCCCGGCCCGCTGCTGTGCCAGCCGGACGGCGGCAGTCTCTTCCGGGCCGAAGCGGCGGTTCTCGGTCACATAGCCCTCGGTGCAGTACAGGCAGGAACGCCTGTTCAGCCATGTCTCCACCTGCGCCACGTCCGGCCCCACGCTGCCCGCGCCGATGGCCCGGCCCGGGTAGACCGGGCCATGCCCGATGCTGCGGTCGGGGTTGGGCATTTCGGCGGCGAGCTGCAGGCTCAGCGCTTCCACAGCTGTCCATGTGCCGGCATCCGCAATGCCGGTCTCGGGCAGGCCCAGCAGCTCCTGTGCGCTGCGGGTGGCGACGGCAGTCTCGTCGGTGTACTGGTCGGAGAGGGGCGGCTTCTCCACACTGGTAAAGTAGTAGGCAATGCGCTGCAAAAGCAGGCTGTAGTAGAGCACTGCACTGCCGGAAGACCCCACTGTGAGCGGGGTACCGGGGTAGGGCAGGCGTTTCAGGGTGACCACCGGCCCGGATGTCCGCAGAGTGGACGCCTTGTCGTACAGGCTGTTCCATGTGGTACGTCCCACGATGCCATCTACAGTCAGCCCCGCAAAGCGCTGGTAGGCCCGCACGGCAGCTTCGGTGGAAGCACCGAACTGTCCGTCGATGCCAATGGCCGGGATGCTGCTTTCGTAGGCGCTCATGAGGTAGAGGTAGAACTGCAGCTCCCGCACCGCTGTGCCGGAAGAGCCCTTGCGCAGCACGCCCGGGTACTCGCCGGGGCGCAGGCTGGACGACAGCAGCTTGTTGGCGATGTCGTTGTACACCTCGTATAGCTTGTTCCATGTCGTGCGGCCCACCACACCGTCGCTGGTCAGGCCAAAGTAGGTCTGGAACCGCTTGACTGCCGCTGTGGTGGCACTGCCGAACTTGCCGTCCACCGTGATGTTGTTCAGGTTCGAGTACACCGTGCGCGCGATCTTGAGCCAGAACTGCACCAGCCGCACATTCTGTCCGCTTGCACCCTCCCGCAGGGCGGTGCCGGGGTAGGCATTAGGGGTGCCGTTGTCGGACTGGATGCTGCGGAACTGGTCGTACAGCGCGGTCCATGTGTCACGGCCCACCACGCCGTCCACGGTCAGGCCGTATTTGCGCTGGAAGGCCCGCACCGTGTTGGCCGTTCCAGTGCCGTAAACGCCGTCCACTGTTAACGATGGGATGGAAGACTCATACTGTGCCAGCGTATTCAGCCAGAACTGCAGCTGTTCCACGGCGCTGCCGGTGGAGCCGGTGCGCAGTACGGTGCCGCCCCATGTGCCGTCCGAGAGAGTGCCGCTGGACACCTCGCCCTCGCTGGTCAGCTCCGCAAGATCCTTGACCGACACATAGATATAGCTGATCTTGTACCATGCCTGTCGTCCGACTACGCCGTCGGCGATCAGGTTGAACTGCTTCTGGAACGCCCTAACAGTGGCGGCCATCTTGGCCCCGAACACGCCGTCCACAGTCAGCAGGCCGAGGAAGGGATAGTCCTTGGTGATGCGGTTCAGCTGGCGTTGCAGGGTGAACACCGCTGTGCCGCTGTCGCCTTGCCGGATGGGCGAACCGGGGTAGCTCTGGGGGATGGACTGGATGTTCGAGGTGCGGATGATCTCGATGTCGTTGCCGTAGTAATACTTCAGGATCTGCAAGGCGTTACGGCCCTGATTGGCCAGCGTCACGGTGCCCCACTGCTTGAGACCCGGGCAGGTGACCGATTTACCGTCGCAGTATTCAGAGTAGTAGGGGTTTACGGTGCCGGTCTTGCGGATATAGGTGTTGAAGATGTCGTCGGTGATGCGCACCATCACATCGAACACGGTGCGTCCGTGAACGTAATACTGGTCGTAGCTGGTGGAGTTGGTAATGTTGAAGGTGTAGCCTTTGCTGGGGTACCACTCGGTGTAGATGCGGTTGAGTGCCAGCGAGATCTGACAGTGGATGTTGGCCCGCAGGGCCTGCTCCGGCCAGGTAGGGTAGACTTCGCTGGATGCAACATTGGCGATATAATCCCGGAAGGAGACAGTCACATTGCGGGCGGATGCCGCAGGCTTGCCCAGATGCACCGTGATGTTTTTGGGAATGATGACTCTGTCCAGCACCCGGGGCACGCAGTTCTCCATGGGGTCCGGGCCGCTGCCGCCATCGCCGGTGAACAGTGAATGTTCCGGGATGACTATGGGCGGGTTTACCACGTCGCGATCCCCTTCGGTCTCAGGGATCATCTCCGGCTGGGCCAGTGTGACCTGCCCGGCAAAGATCTGCACACCCTGAATGCGCACGGTGCGGAAGCCTGCCTTTGCGGCAGTCAGGTCCACAACGGCATAGGGCCGGATGGTGTTGTCCTCCTGCAGGGACAGCGCACAGGAGGGGGCTTCAATGGAAAGGTCGGCAGCGGTGCCGGTCTCGTCGGTGATACGCTGAGCGGTAAAGCCGTTGCCGGACACGGTGACGAGAACACCCTCGATGGGCGAGGACTGACGGGCACCGAAAGCCTGAATGCGTAGAATGCCGGTGTTTTTCATAGGCGGATGCTCCTTTGCTGTGAGAATGGAATGCTTCTCTCACAGCGTATTCCGCTGCGCCGCCGGACGTGCATGGCAATGCACACCGCAAATAAAAAAGCCGCCCGAAGGCGGCAGGGGAGAAAGGTTTATTTGGCGCTGTCCTTGGCAAGGGCGGCGTCGATATTTTTTTGCAGAGCGGCAAGGTTTTCTTCCTTGTCGATGCCGCCAAGCAGGGGCTGCCCCACAACGTTGCCGTCCCGGTCAAAAACGTAAGTGGTGGGGAAGGCCATGATGTTCAGTGCAAACTTGCCGGCCTCACTGCCGGAGGCAAAGTAGATGTTGCGGTAGCTTGCGCCCGTTGTCTCCAGCAGTTTTTTGGCGGCATCAATGCCCTGCTGGTTGCCGTCCAGCGTCTCGGTGTTGATGCCGATGACCTCACCGCCCTGTGCCTTGACCTTCTCGTTCAGGGCGTTCAGGTCGTCCAACTCCTCCACGCAGGGCTTGCAGCCGTTGAACCAGAAATTCACCACCGTAAAGGCGTTGCCCGCAAACAGGCTGTTGTCCACCGGGTTGCCCTCTAAATCGCTGCCCTCAAACTTGGGGAAGGCGGTGCCCTGTGCGGCGGCACTGGAAGCGGCATCCTCTGCGGGGGCAAGAGCGGCGATCTGCTCCTCGATGGCACGAATCTTTTCGGCATCTGCGGTCAGGGTCTTGTACTCCTCGTCCGAGAACTGATCTTTGGCCTTTTCCACAGCGCTGAGCAGAAAATCGCCGTAGTTGGCGCTGATCGTGGTTTCGGTCACGTTTTTGTCCATGGATGAGAACACTTTCTCCCACAGAGCATCGTTTGCAGAAAGGATCTCGTTTTCCTCGGCCAGCAGCTGCTCCTCGGTTTTGCTTTCTGCTGCCGCAGAGGAAGCGGCAGAAGAGGATGCAGAAGATGCAGAAGATGCGCCCTGCCCGCAGGCGGCAAGGCTGAAAGCCAGCACAAGGCTGAGAAAAAGTGCGGCGATACGATGGATCTTCATGATTTTACTCCTTTGTTGTTTCGGTATTTGATTGGTCCCCCAGCCCGAACTTGTACTGAATGGCGTCCGTGGGGCAGGCTTTCATGCACATCCCGCAGCGGATGCATTCGGCGTGGTTGGGGGTCTTGGTAATGTCTACGTCCATCTTGCAAGCCTTTGCACAGGCTCCGCAGGAGACGCATTTGTGGGTGTCTACGCGCATCTGGAACAGCGAGACCTTGTTCAGCAGCGCATAGAACGCGCCCAGCGGGCACAGCCACTTGCAGAAGGGGCGGTAGAACACCACGCTGCCCACGATGACCGCCAGCAGGATGCAGGCCTTCCATGTGAACAGCTTGCCCAGCGCAGCGCGGATGCCCGCATTGGTCAGGGAGAGGGGAATGGCACCCTCCAGCACGCCCTGCGGGCAGAGATACTTGCAGAAGAAGGGGTCGCCCATGCCCAGCTCATTGACCGCCAGCAAAGGCAGCAACACCACCATGACCAGCAGCACCGCATACTTTAAATAGCGCAGCGGCTTCAGCTTTTTGGTGGAAAGCTTGGGGGATGGGATCTTGTGCAAAAGCTCCTGAAACCACCCGAATGGGCAGAGGAAACCGCAGATGAACCGCCCCAGCAGCACCCCAAAGAGGATGAGGATGCCGGTAATGTAGTAGGAAAAGCGGAACTTGGAAGAGCCCACCACCGCCTGGAATGCTCCCACCGGACAGGCACCGGCCGCGCCCGGGCAGGAATAGCAGTTCAGCCCCGGCACGCAGACGTATTTTCCGCCGCCCTGATACAGCGCTCCTTTTGCAAAATTGGGTAGGTGGAGATTGGTCAGCAGGGTAGCCCCGGCTTGTATAAAGCCCCGGAAGCGGGCAAGGGGAGAAAGCTTTTTCTTTTTCTTATCCAATGCCCACACACTCCATACACAGCCGGATGGCTTTTGAAAATACGGTGTCTGCCTCGCCCCGCCATAAGCCAAACAGCAGCATCAGAACCCCAGCGGCAAGCAAAAGCAGCTGCGCCTGTTTTTTTGTCATGAACATCATAGCCTCCTGTTGTTTGATGGCATCAGTATACACCATGCGTGATAAAATCTCTGCTAAGAAAATCTTAACACGAATCTTAACACCGTCTGCTATAATCTGTTATAATGAAGAAAAAACGCAATTTTTATGGGAAAGGTGGAAAACAAAGATGCGCCTTTTGGTGGTAGAGGACGAGCACTCCCTGCGGGAGGATATTGCCCGAAAGCTGCGGCTGTCCGGGTACGAGGTGGATGCCTGTGCAGACGGCGAGGCCGCGCTGGAGGCACTGGCAGCAGAGCGGTACGACCTTGTACTGCTGGACCTCAACCTGCCCAAGGTGGACGGAATGCAGGTGCTGCGCACCCTGCGCCGGCACGACCTTGAGACCTGTGTGCTGATCTTGTCGGCACGCAGTGAAATCGCAGATAAAGTGGAGGGGCTGGATGCCGGGGCGAACGATTACCTTTCCAAGCCCTTTCACCTTGCAGAGCTGGAAGCCCGGGTGCGCAGCCTGACCCGGCGCAAATTTATTCAGCAAGACGTCTGTCTGTGCTGCGGACGGCTGAGCTTCAACACCCGCAGCCGCGTTGCTGCTGTGGACGGTCAGACCCTTGCTTTGACGCGGAAGGAGAGCGGCGTACTGGAATATCTGCTGCTGCATCAGGGACGCCCGGTCAGTCAGGAAGAACTCATCGAGCACGTCTGGGATGGCAGTGTAGACAGCTTCAGCAACTCCATCCGGGTGCATATCTCTGCCCTGCGCAAAAAGCTGCGGGCGGCGCTGGGCTACGACCCCATCCGCAATCGCATCGGGGAAGGCTACGAGATCGGAGGCGAGGTACAATGAAACATTTGTCCCTGCAATGGCGCATCACCCTGCTGACCGCGCTGCTCATCGCCTGCGCCTGCGTGTGCATGAACCTGCTTTTATACCGCACCGGCGTTACCGGCATGGATGCCCTCAACGGCTTTATGATGCAGTACCAGCCCGGCAGTGCGGATCCGTTGACCATCGAGATCCCGCAGGAGGAAATGTCCAGTCTGCTGGCGCATTTTTCGCAGGAAGTCTACGATGCAAAGGTGGTCTTTGGCCGCAAGGGCTGGTGCATCACCGTCGTGGTCACCATCGTCAGCGCTGCCATTGCTTATTTTGTCAGCGGCAGAGCGCTGAAACCGTTACAGCAGCTTGCGCAGCAGGCGCAGCAGGTCGATCAGGACAGCATCGCCACCACCCGTCTGGACGAAAACACTGTGCAGGAATTCGGGCAGTTGAGCCGGTCGGTGAACCGGATGCTGGATGGTCTGGCGCAGTCCTTTGAGTTGCAGCGGCAGTTTGCGGGCAATGCCGCCCACGAGCTGCGCACCCCGCTGGCTATTTTGCAGACGAAGCTGGAACTGTTTGCAGAGGAGCACCCGGCCATGGACGCCGAAACTGCCGGGCTGATCCGCTCTCTGCGGGAGCAGCTGGACCGCCTGACCGCTCTTGTGCGCACTTTATTAGAGATGAGCAATCTGCAATCAGTCTCCCGCACCGACCAGATCGCCCTTGCGCCGCTGGTGGAGGAGATCCTGACCGACCTGACCCCCCTTGCCCAGAAAAACAATATCTCTTTGCAGCAGGACTGCGAGGAACTTGGCATGGTGGGCAGCGATGCGCTGATCTACCGGCTGGTGTTCAATCTGGTGGAAAACGGCATCAAGTATAACCGCCCCGGCGGTGCGGTGCGCGTCACCCTGCAACAGGAAAAGCAGACCGCTGTACTGCGCGTTGCAGATACCGGCCCGGGTATCCCCGCAGACTGCCGGGAGAGCATCTTCCAGCCCTTTTTCCGGGTGGATAAGTCCCGCAGCCGGGAGATGGGCGGCGTTGGGCTTGGCCTTGCCCTTGTGCGGGAGATCGCCGTGCTGCATGGCGGCAGTGTGACCGTGGAACGCAGCAGCGAAAACGGCACTACCTTTGCAGTCACCCTGCCGCTGGCACAGCCCTGCTGAAACTGGGCGGGACTTTATTTTTGGCACACGGGGGAGTATACTGGAAGCAGAAGACCCCGGAAAATAAGAAGGACAAAGGAGATACTGAAAATGCAGGCAACCATTCGCAACGAATTTCTGACCCTGACCGTGGACACCCACGGTGCAGAGGCTGTCAGCCTGAAGAACGCCGCAGGCGAAGAGCTGCTTTGGCAGGCCGACCCGGCTGTGTGGAAGCGCCACGCCCCCATTCTGTTCCCGTGGACGGGCAAGCTGCCCGGCGGTACCTTTGAGGTGGACGGCAAAACGTACAAGGGCGGTCAGCACGGTTTTGCCCGCGACATGGAGCACACCCTGCTCAAGGCCGAGGGCGATACCATCCAGTTGGAGCTGCGCTCGGATGATGCCATCAAAGCCGAACGCTTCCCCTTCGACTTTGTGCTCACCAGCACCTTCCGTCTGGACGGCAAGACCGTGCACCATACGCTGACGGTGCGCAACCCCGGCACCGAAGAGCTGCGCTTTGGCATCGGCTATCACCCGGCGTTCAACATCCCCTTTGATGCACAGCACACCACCACGGATTACGAGTTCCGGTTCGACCAGCCGGAAAGCCCGGTCATTCTGGATGCCCGTCCGAACGGCCTGCTGTCTGGCAAGTGCTATTATCAGTGGAAGAACCAGCAGGCCATCCAGCTGACGGATGATCTGTTCGCAAACGACAGCTTCTGCATGGCGGGCCTGCGCACCAAGACCATTGGCATCTATGAGAAGGGCACCGGCCGCAAGATCACCTGCAATGTGGAAGGCTACCCCTACGCGCTCATCTGGTCGGCCCCTGCAAAGCCGGTGCGGTTTGTGTGCATTGAGCCGTGGCACAGCCTGCCCGCCGCCGAGACTGACCCGCAGCAGTGGAGCCAGCGTGCCGCTGCCGCCTGCCTTGCCCCGGGTGAAAGCTGGGAGACCACGTTGAGCACCACATTTGAGCGGTAAAACTCCCTCAGTCTCGTTTCGCTCGCCAGCTCCCTCAGAGAGGAAGCCTGTCTGCGCGGTCAAGCCTCCCTCGTTGAGGGCGGTGGCATCGCGCCGGCGATGACGGAAGGAGTTCTGCAAACAAGAAAAAGCTCCCGGAACATCGAAATGCTCCGGGAGCTTTTATGCTGTTATCAAAAGAAAAGCTTAGTACGCCACGCCCCAGTAGACCATGGTCTTGGCGGGCTTGCCGCAGCAGGGGCATACATCGCTCAGGTGTTCCTGCTCAAACGGCATGCAGCGGCTGGACAGGCCGACTTCTTCCTTCATCTTCATCTCGCAGGCAAGGTCGCCGCACCACATGGTCTTGATGTAGCCGGTGTTTGCCTTGGCCAGCTCCTTCACCTGGTCCATGGTGGTGGCAGCCCAGGTGCGCTTCTCGCGGTTGGCAAGAGCACGCTCGTACAGGTCCTTGCGCAGGGCCTCCAGCTGTGCGGGGATCGCAGTCTCCAGCTCGTCCAGAGAGACGAAGACTTTTTCGCGGGTATCGCGGCGCACCAGCACGCACTGGTTCTTTTCCAGATCCTTGGGGCCGATCTCCAGACGCAGAGGCACGCCCTTCATCTCCCACTGGGAGAACTTCCAGCCCGGTGCGTTGTCGCTGTCGTCCAGCTTCACGCGGGCATACTTGCTGATCTTCTCGGCCAGCTCGGCAGCCTTCTCGGAAACGCCGGGCTTGTGGGCTGCGATGGGCACTACGACCACCTGAATGGGGGCCACTGCCGGGGGCAGGATCAGGCCGTCGTCGTCGCCGTGGGTCATGATGATAGCGCCCACCAGACGGGTGGAAACGCCCCAGCTGGTCTGGAACGGATGATGCAGCTGGTTGTCGCGGCCGGTAAAGGTCACGTCATAAGCCTTGCTGAACTTATCGCCAAAGTAGTGGCTGGTGCCGCTCTGCAGGGCCTTGCCGTCCTTCATCATGGCCTCGATGGTATAGGTGGCCTCGGCACCGGCAAACTTTTCCTTGTCGGTCTTGCGGCCCTTCACCACGGGGATGGCCAGATCCTGCTCGCAGACATCTGCGTAGCAGTTCAGCTGCTGCTGGGTCTCAGCCTCAGCCTCGGCGGCAGTCTCGTGGATGGTGTGGCCTTCCTGCCACCAGAACTCGCGGCTGCGCAGGAAGGGGCGGGTGGTCTTTTCCCAGCGGACAACGCTGCACCACTGGTTGTACTTCATGGGAAGCTCACGGTAGCTGTGCAGCACGCGGGACCAGTGGTCGCAGAACATGGTCTCACTGGTGGGACGCACGGCCAGACGCTCTTCCAGCTTGTCGGAACCGCCCATCGTGACCCACGCCACCTCCGGCGCGAAGCCATTGACCAGTTCGCCTTCCTTCTGCAGCAGGCTTTCCGGGATCAGCACGGGCATTGCCACGTTCTCATGGCCGGTGGCCTTGAAACGGGCATCCATGTCCTTCTGGATCAGCTCCCAGATGGCCTGACCGTAGGGGCGCAGGATGATGAAACCCTTCACGCTGGAGTACTCCACCAGCTCTGCCTTCACGCAGATATCGGTGTACCACTGTGCGAAGTTCTCTTCCTGGCTGGTGATCGCCTGTACGAGCTTCTTTGAATCTTTTGCCATTTTTGCTTTTTCCTCCTAAGGCCGTGCGCCAAACGGCTTGCGTTCCGCACGAACCATATTAAAAGCCCCGTCCATGCAGTGCGGCCGGGTGCCGCACCAGAAGGCAGGGCTTTTTGACTGAATCAGTTCTGCGCGTGGCTGTCCACAAAGTTTACCACATCGCCCACGGTGCGCAGGGACTCGATGGCATCGTCCGGCACCTCAATGCCAAACTCATCCTCCAGCGTCATCACCATATCCACGATATCCAGACTGTCGGCCTCAAAATCGCTCATGATGTCACTATCCATCGTGATCTTTGCCGGGTCAACATCCAGCTGCTCCGCCAGCAATGCACGGATTTTTTCAAAAGTATCCATTCCTGTGGTCTCCTTTTTGCAGTTGTTTTGCCTGTCCTGTACACCGGTGCCGTGCGTGCGGCTGCCGTGACGGATGCACCCGCAGATGCTGCGCGGCCCCGGACTGTACAAAACTCTCTCTTTTTTTATATCCCATGCCATGCGTATTGTCAAGCCCTGTTTTCCATTCTGGCAGATTCCTTTGCGAAAAATTGCCGGAAAGGTGCATTTTCGCTTGACAGGAGCGCCCCGGTTTCTTATCATTATAGAGTAGCGAGTTTATAGGGACTGACCACAAGTCCCATGAAGGAGTTTTGAGCATGAAGCTTTCATTTACCAAAATGCAGGGCTGCGCCAACGATTATATCTATCTGGACTGCCGCAAAAGCGGTGTGCCGGAGAACATTGCAGCCCTTTCCGAAAAATTGTCCCGGCGGCATTTTTCCATTGGTGCGGACGGCATCATCTGCATCTGCGCTGCGCAGACGGCGGGTGCGGACGGCATGATGCGCATCTTCAACGCAGACGGCAGCGAGGGCAGGATGTGCGGCAACGGCATCCGCTGCGTGGCTGAATGGCTGTACACCCACGGCATTGCAAAGGAAACGCTTGCCATTGATACCCTCAGCGGCCTGAAGACCGTCACCCACAAGGGTGCGGGCCTGTGGCAGGTGGAGATGGGCGCTTACAGTGCCATGCCTGCCAGCCTGCCTGCTGTGAACATGGGCGAAGAACCGCTTGTGGACAAAGAACTGACCGTGGACGGCAAAACGTGGCATGTGACCTGCATCAGTGTGGGCAACCCCCACTGTGTGACTGTGGTGGAGGATGTGGACAGCCTGAAGCTGGAAGAGATCGGCCCGGCCTTTGAGCACCACGCAAACTTCCCGGAGCGCATCAACACCGAGTTCGTGCAGGTGGTGGATGCCACCCACCTGAAGATGCGGGTGTGGGAGCGCGGCAGCGGCGAGACATGGGCCTGCGGCACCGGCACCTGCGCCACCGTGGCGGCCCTGACCGAGCTTGGCATCTGCCCGGCAGGCGAGGACATCCATGTGCAGCTGCGCGGCGGTGTGCTGACCATCCGGGTATTGCCCGGCAGACAGCTGCTGATGACCGGCGCCGCCGAGACCGTGTGCGAAGGCACGACAGAAGTGTAAGGAAAACGAAAACCCTCTCAGTCGCCTGACGGCGACAGCTCTCCCGAAGGGCGAGCTTTTCCACATCAAGAGGAAAAGTTTTTCTTCACAACAAAAAAGCTCCCCCACTCGGGGGAGCTGGCATCGAGCGGACGCGAGATGACTGAGAGGGTCATACCAAAACAGAAGCGAGGGAAAGTACTATGAAGATGAACAAACACTATAACGAGCTGAAGGCAAGCTACCTGTTTGTGGACATTGCCCACAAGGTGGCCGCTTATCAGGAGGCACACCCGGAGAAGGAGATCATCCGTCTGGGCATTGGCGATGTGACCCAGCCGCTGGCAAAGTGTGTGGTCAAGGCCATGCACGATGCAGCCGATGAGATGGGCACCAAGGAAGGCTTCCACGGCTATGGCCCGGAGCAGGGCTACCCCTTCCTCAAGCAGGCCATTCAGGGCTACTACGCAGGCCGCGGCACCCAGCTGGCAGAGGACGAGATCTTCATCTCGGACGGTGCCAAGAGTGATCTGGCCAATGTGCTGGGCCTGTTCGATGTGGACAACACTGTGCTGGTGCCGGACCCCGTTTATCCCACCTACGTGGACGATAACGTGACCGATGGCCGCAAGATCATCTACAGCCGCACCAGTCAGGAGAACGGCTTTCTGGGGATGCCGGATGAGAATGTGAAGGCTGACATCATCTATATCTGCAGCCCCAATAACCCCACCGGTGCCGCCTACACCCGCGATCAGCTCAAGGCATGGGTGGACTACGCCCGTAAGAACGATGCCATCATCCTGTACGATGCTGCATACGAGTGCTTCATCTCCGACGAGAACCTCGCCCGCAGCATCTTCGAGATCGAGGGTGCACGGGAGTGTGCCATTGAAATTTGCTCCTTCTCCAAGATCGCAGGCTTCACCGGCACCCGCTGCGGCTACACCGTGGTGCCCAAGGAGCTGGAGCGCGAGGGAATGAACATCAATAAGCTGTGGCTGCGCCGCCAGACCACCAAGTTCAACGGTGTGCCTTATGTGGTGCAGCGCGCCGCCGCTGCGGTGTTCACCGAGAGCGGCATGGCCGAGATCCAGCAGAATCTGGACTACTACCGCAAGAATGCCAAGGTCATCGCGGACGCACTGGATGAGTGCGGCGTGTGGTACTGCGGCGGCAAGAACAGCCCCTACATCTGGCTGCGCTGCCCCGGTAACATGAAGAGCTGGGAGTTCTTCGATTGGCTGCTGGAAAACTGCGGCGTGGTCGGTACCCCGGGCGTGGGCTTCGGCGAGTGCGGCGAGGGCTACTTCCGCCTGACCGCTTTCGGTGATGCCGAAAAGACCAAGATGGCCGCCGAGCGCATTAAGAACGCCATCAAGGCACTGTAAAAAGGAAAACTCCCTCAGTCATCGCTGCGCGATGCCAGCTCCCTCTGAGAGGGAGCCTTCAGGTGCGGCCCGGAAAGCTGCCCGCTGCGAAAAAAAGCCTCCCTCTATGAGGGAGGTGGCACGGCGTAAGTCGTGACGGAAGGAGTTCTCAAAAGCTCTGTTGCACAAACTGTGCAGCGGAGCTTTTTTGTTTACCCAACTTTTCTCGTACCCCTTGACAACTATGTATCTACTGTATATACTGTACATATACAGATAAAACATAAGAGCCAAAGGAGCAGCCGATGGAACTGTTTATCAACAACAAAAGCGGCGCGCCTATCTATGACCAGATCTACAACCAGATCAAGCAGCAGATCATCAGCGGGGCTTTGCAGCCGGACGAGGCCATGCCCTCCATCCGGGGGCTGGCACGGGATCTGCGCATCAGCGTCATTACCACCAAGCGCGCCTACGATGAACTGGAAAAAGAGGGCTTCCTTTACGCAGTACCGGCAAAGGGCTTTTTTGTAGCCCCTAAAAACACCGAGCTGCTGCGGGAAGAGAACCTGAAAAAAATTGAAGCGCACCTTACCGAAGCTGTGAAGCTGTCCGCATCCTGCGGGCTGAGCAGGGAAGAGCTGCGGGAGATGCTGGAACTGCTGTGGGAGGGCTGAACATGAACGCACTGGAACTGCGGGGACTTACAAAGCACTATAAGGACTTTACCCTCGGACCGCTGGATCTGACACTGCCCGGCGGCACCATCTGCGGCCTGATCGGCGAGAACGGCGCAGGCAAAAGCACCACCATCAAATTGATTCTGGACATGCTGCAGAGGGACGGCGGTACCGTGACCATTTTGGACAGGGACAACCGCACCGACCTTGTACACACCAAGGAAGAAATCGGTGTGGTGCTGGGCAGCGATGGCATTCCCCTGTGCCTGAACGCTGTGGAGGTGGGCAAGGTGATGGCGGGCATCTACCGCAACTGGGACGCTGGTGACTACACGGCGTTTTGCCGGAAATTTGACCTGCCGCCGGACAAAAAGTATAAGGATTACTCCGCTGGAATGCAGAGGAAGCTGTGCATTGCGGTGGCACTGGCGCACCACCCGAAGCTGCTGCTATTGGACGAAGCTACCAACGGGCTGGACCCGGTGGTGCGGGACGAGGTGACCGACCTGCTGCTGGACTTTGCCCGGGACGAAAACCACTCCATCCTTATCTCCTCCCACATCGTCAGCGACTTGGAAAAGCTGTGCGATACCATCGCCTTCCTGCACAAGGGCAGACTGCTGCTCTGTGAGGAAAAGGACGCCTTGCGGGAGGAATACGCCCTGTGGCATGGCACGGCGGCGCAGCTGGCGGCACTGGATACGCGGGTGTACGGCAAGCGGGTCACCCCCTACGGGGTAGAGGCGCTTGTGCGCCGGGATGCAATGCCCGCCGGGGCAGAGCTTACCCCGGTAAGCATTGAGGAATTGTTTGTACTGATGGTGAAAGGGGAGTGTGCTGCATGAAAGGCTTGCTGTTAAAGGACGCATATCAGGCATGGTATTACGCAAAAATGGTCGTTGTGGGAGCTGTAGTCATGATGGGTGCGGGCGTGATCCCGATGATGAACGGGGCCAATTTCTTCATTGTCTATGCGGGCTTTTTGCTGGGTATGATGCCCATGACACTGCTGGCATACGACCAAACCAGCAATTTCAACGAATACAGTGCCGCGCTTCCGGCCACAAAAGAGCAGCTGGTGGGGTGTAAATACATTGTTGGTCTGTGCGGGCTGGTGCTGGCAGAGGTATTTGCTGCCGCGGCGCTTGGCGTGGCACAGCTGCACTGGGTAGCCGTGGATAGCGCGCTCGTGATCTCTACGCTGGTGCAGGTGGGCATGACCACCCTGCTCAGCAGCACCATCCTGCTGCCGCTGAGCTACCGCTTCGGCTACGAAAAGGCAAAGGTCGTGTTCTATTTCATAGTTGGTGCGCTCGCGGCCCTGATGGGCTTTTCCGTGGCCGCAAACGAGGACGGTATTGTGAGAAACCTTCTTCCGCAGAGCATCTCGTCGCTGGGGCTGCTGGGTATTGCGGTGGCGGCTCTGACGCTGTATGCTCTCTCGTGGCGGCTGTCTGTTGCATGGTACGGAAAGGCGGAGCAGTAAAATGAAGAAAAGTCAGATCGCGGGTATCCTGTTCGGCGTTGCCATGGGCGTTTTGTTCAGCGTGTCGCTGGGGACAGTGGGTTTTGTGCTGGGCGCCAGCTTTGCAATTCTGGGCATGGTGATGTTCAAAGGATTGGATGACCCACAGGATAAAAAGTGAGCTGTAAAAAAGAGCGCCGCCCCTGCAGGAGAAGCTTCTCCGGTAAGGGCGGCGCGTATTTATTTCTTGGACTTTTCGGCGGTTTTCTGCGCGGCTTCCAGTTCCTCCACCCGCTTTTGCAGGGCGGTGATCTTGTCGTCCATTTTCAGGAACGTCCACACCAGAACAGCCAGCACCACCGCAGGCGGAACCACCATCCACAGGGACTGCTGGCACCAGAGCAGCAGCGAATAGCCGCCGAACACGGTAAAGAGGAACACGGCAAACAGGCTTGCAGCAAGGACAGCAAAAAATCCCATACAGAAAATCTCCTTTCGGTTATTCTTCCGTTTCTTCCTCGTCCGGGTCCAGCTCGATGCTGAACACGGCTTTTTTCAGCTTACCGCAGCCCTGTGCCTTCAGACCGGACTTATACGGCTCGCCTGCCAGATACAGGGCAAACCGTCCCTCACACAGCATACCGGCAATGCTGGTGCCGGCGGTGCCTACGGTGGTGTCGGTGGCTTCGTCGGTGGGCTTGGTGGGGGTCAGTTCCGCAAGACTTACCTCAAACAGCTCGCTGCCGTCCAGATCGGTCTCCAGCGTGATGTGGTTGTCGTGGCGCTGGAACAGCGCTTTATCGGAAGTCAGCGGTGTGACGGTGCTCACAGTGACCACAGCCTTTTCGCCGTCGATGCGGGTGCGTCCGGCGGGCAGGGTGGTGATGTCCCGCGCCATGATATACTCAATGACGGTGTCGAGGTTGTCGCTCACGCCCAGATAGTTGGGCAGGTTGTTCAGGGTATCGTAGATCATAGAAGAACTCCTTTATCGTGCAAAACAAGGTTCACCGCCTGCATATAGCACAGACGGTGAACCGGAATTTTAAATTTTATTCTGCGTCCTTCGGGTCGGTCATCAGCTCTTTGATGCTGGGCACCACGCCGCCCAGATTCTGAAGCTCCGAAGGAATGATGATCTTGGTTGCCTTGCCGTTGGCCACCTTGGCCAGAGCTTCCAGACTGCGGATGGCCAGAACCTTATCGCTGGGCATGGCCTCGTTCAACAGGCGGATGGCGTCGGCGTTGGCCTTCTGCACGGCCAGAATGGCCTGTGCTTCGCCCTCGGCTTCCAGAATGCGCTGCTGCTTCACAGCATCCGCGCGCAGGATGGCGGCTTCCTTTTCGCCCTCAGCGGCGGTAATGGCGGCCTGCTTTTCACCGTCGGCTTTCAGGATGACGGCGCGCTTCTCGCGCTCAGCCTTCATCTGTTTCTCCATGGCTTCCTGAATTTCACGCGGCGGGATGATGTTCTTCACCTCCACGCGGTTCACCTTGATGCCCCACTTGTCGGTGGCTTCGTCCAGGATGGCGGTGATCTTGCCGTTGATGACATCGCGGCTGGTCAGGGTGTGATCCAGCTCCATTTCGCCAATGATGTTGCGCAGGGTGGTGGCAGACAGGCTTTCGATTGCCGCAATGGGCTGGTTGACACCGTAGGTGTAGAGCTTGGCATCCATCACCTGAAAGAACACCACGGTATCGATCTGCATGGTAACGTTATCGCGGGTGATGACCGGCTGAGGGGGAAAGTCTGCCACCTGCTCTTTCAGGCTCACCTTTTTGGCGATGCGCTCGATGAAGGGAATCTTAATGTGCAGGCCTGCCGACCATGTGTCGGAGTAGCTGCCCAGCCGCTCAACGACATACACCTTGGACTGGGGCACGATGACGATATTGGTGATGATCACCAGCAGGACGACAAAGACCAGCGCGAGGATCAGAAAAAACATGACCATAGTGGTTCTCCTTTTTCAGATGGGTGCAACGTTTCAGCGCAGAACGCAGATCACGCTCTGCGGCTTTCGGTCAATACGGGCTCCACGATGAGCAGGGTGCTGTGCAGTTCGGTCACACGGCAGCGCTGCCCGGGGGTGAGAATGTCGCCGGGAGTGGCGCAGCGGGCATTCCAGTCCACGCCGTCCAGTCGCACACGGCCCGGTAGGTCGGCGGTGACGGTGGTCAGCACGGTGGCCTCCCGGCCAAGGTTTCGGTCGCCATTGGTGGGGGTGATTTTCTGGCGCAGCTTTGCAGCCAGCGGCCGGAACGCCAGCAGGCACAGAATGCTTACCACAATGAACACCAGGGCCTGCGCCCGGAACGAATCCGTGAACAGGCAGGTGAGCAGGGCGGCAGCTGCGCCGACGGCGAACCAGACAGAGGTCATGCTGAAGGTGGAAGCCTCCAACAGTAAAAAGCCCACCACGGCAGCCAGCCAGAGAAATGGAACAGGATTCATGGTTCTCCCTCCTTATGGCCCTATTATAGAGTATCACCCGGGTGGAAGGTCAAGCGTTTTTTACTGGAACGTTGCGCAGAAAACGAAATAAAGAACAAAATAAATGAAAAGCAGTGCAAGATGTAGTTTGCGGATACGGCCCTTTGTGTGAAAATGCAACAACGGGCGGCCCGCAGGCTGCCCGTTGTTGCGAAAATAAAAGATAAAATTTCCTCTGAATGTGCCCAGAGCGAACGCGGCGGGCATTCAAATCGTTTTTACTTGATATCGTAATAGCTGTGGTTCGGGTTATGCCCGTTCTCCTCCACCACGATGGTAAAGCCCATGGGGTTCACCTCCGTGTGCTTGCCGGAAGCCAGCGGCTCCACGATGATGTGCTCCGAGCGGTTCACGATGATCTCGGCGGTCTCCGCTTCGCCTACGCGCTGGTAGTGCAGGATGCCGTCCTGCGCCCGGAGCACCCGCAGCTCACCGGTGCGGAAGGCCTCGCAGGTGTGGCGCAGCTGCGCCAGCTGGGCAAGCACCGGCTTCAGGCGCTTTTCATGGCTGTCCCAGCAGAAGAAGGCACGGTTGAAGGGGTCGCGGTAGCCCTGCATCCCGATCTCGTCACCGTAGTACAGGCAGGGCACGCCGGGCAGCGTGTAGATGATGGCATAGGCCATGCGCAGACGCAGCATCCCTTCCTCATAGGCTTCGCCGGTCACACAGCGGCCGCTCTGCCACTCGCGGCCACGGCCGTTGGCGGGCTCGTCCGCGATCACGGTGAGGGCGCGTTCGGTGTCGTGGGTGGAGAGAAAGTTCAGCGCAGTGTCCATGGCAGGGGCGGGGTAGTGCTCACAGATGGACAGAATTTCGCCCATGGCCTGCTCGGCGGGCTTACCCTTTACAAAGTCCAGCACAGCGTTTTTGAAGGGGTAATTCATCACGCTGTCCAGCCCCTTGCCCAGCAGATAGGTGCGGCGCTGGCCAAAGCCGTATTTGGTGGTGGCATCCTCCCACACCTCGCCCAGCAGGAACTTCTCCGGGCTGACCCGCTTGACAGCGGCGCGGATCTTTTCAATAAAGTCGTCCGGCAGCTCGTCGGCCACATCCAGACGGAAGCCTGCGGCACCGCGCCGCAGCCATGTGTCAATGACACCGCCCTCGCCGGTGATGAACTCCACATAGGAGGGGTTCTCTTCGTTCACCTCGGGCAGGGTCTCGAAGCCCCACCAGCTGCGGTAGCCGCCCTTATACTTGGGGTCAAAATCGTACCAGCTGCGGTAGGGGGAGTTGGGGTCGCGGTAAGCGCCGCCGTCACCATAGCGGCCTTCGCGGTTGAAATAGCGGCTGTCGGAACCGGTGTGGCTGAACACACCGTCCAGCACGATGCCAATGCCGTACTTGGCGGCCTCGCGGCAGAGCACCTCGAATTCCTCGTTGGTGCCCAGCAGCGGGTCTACGTTGAGATAGTCGGCGGTGTTGTAGCGGTGGTTGGAGTGCGCCTCAAAGATGGGGTTGAGGTAAAGGTAGTCCACCCCCATCTCCCGCAGATAGGGCAGCTTGATGCGGATGCCTTCCAAGTCGCCGCCGAAATAGTCCTCGTTCAGGTGGCCGCCGGTCTCGTTGGGCTGCCAGAAGGGTTCGGCGTGTTTGTCGGCCTGATACAGCCGGTCCGGGAAAGGCATGGGCTTGTTCTCAATGCCCTCGCAGAACCGGTCCGGGAAGATCTGATAGAACACCTTGCCCTTGATGCACTCCGGGGTCTGAAAACCGGCATCGTAGACGGTGATCTGCCACTTTTCGCCTTCCTGCCAGCTGACAACGCCGCAGTTGTCCGGCCCGCGGTAGATGCGGCGGAAGTCGGTGTAGAGGTCGAAGTAGTAGAAGTACAGGCCCGGGTCATTCAGCGGCAGCTCCACGGAAAAGTGGTTCTGCTGGGGGGTCTGGCCGTCGAACTTCATGCGGTAGTGCACCGGCACGTCATATTTTCCCTCCTTCTGGAGCACCAGATGAGGATCGACATAGCCCAGCTCTTCCGGGATGCACAGGGTCAAACGTACGGTCTGACCGGCCCGCAGTGCGCCAAAGGGCTGCTTGAAATAGGGGTCGTAGCTATTGAACAGACAAGACAAAGCAGGGTCGTCCTTTCTCAAAAAAGCCCCGGCGGGCCAAACGCCGCCGGGGCAGATGGATTTTTTAAGGGAAAATTACTTGCCCATGGGCACCGGGGAAGCGTACCAGATGTCGTGTGCGTAATCCAGCACAGAGCGGTCGGCGCTGAAGATGCCGCTGTTGGCAATGTTCTTCAGGCTCATGTGTGCCCACTTTTCGCGGTCGGCATACAGCTTCTGCAGGTCGGCCTGTGCGCGGCGGTAATCCTTGAAGTCGGCCATGACCATATACGGGTCGCTGCTGCGCAGGTTCTCGGTCACTTCGTGGAAGTTCTCGCCATTCCAGCCGCGCTCCAGGAAGTTCAGAGCGTTGTTGGCAACGTCATCGCCCATGATGAAAGCGTTGGGATGGTAGCCCACCTGCTTGAGGTTGTTCACCTCGGGGGTCAGCATACCGAAGATCAGCTCGTTCTCCTTGCCGGCAGCGTCTGCGATCTCCACGTTTGCGCCGTCCAGAGTGCCCAGAGTGATAGCGCCGTTCAGCATGAACTTCATGTTGCCGGTACCAGAAGCCTCGGTGCCGGCCAGAGAGATCTGCTCAGAGACCTCGGCGGCGGGCATCAGGTGCTCGCTCAGAGAGACGCAGTACTCTTCCAGATAGACCACGCGCAGCTTGTCGCGCACAGCGGGGTCGTTGTTGATGAGGTCGCCCAGCTTGCAGATCATGCGGATCATCTGCTTTGCCATGTAGTAACCGGGAGCAGCCTTTGCACCGAAGATATAGGTCTTGGGGATGAAGTCGGCGTTGGGGTTCTCCTTCAGGTACAGGTACTGGGCAGCAATGTTCAGCGCGTTCAGGTGCTGGCGCTTATACTCGTGCATACGCTTGACCTGACAGTCAAAGATGGAGTTCGGGTCGATGACCTGACCGGTGCTCTTGGACAGATAGTTGGCAAAGTTCTTCTTGTTTTCCAGCTTGATGGCGTTCAGCTGCTTGAGAACGGTCTTGTCGTTCTCAAACTTGTTCAGCTTGGACAGATCGGAAGCATCATGCTTGTAGCCGTCGCCGATGGTCTCGTCCAGCAGCTTGCACAGGCCGGGGTTAGAGGCCAGCAGCCAGCGGCGGTAAGCGATGCCGTTGGTCACGTTCTTGAAGGCCTGCGGCTTGAACAGGTAGTAATCGTGGAAGACGCTATCCTTGATGATCTGGCTGTGCAGCTTGGACACGCCGTTGATGCTGTTGGCGGTGTAGGCGCAGATGTTTGCCATGCGCACCTGATTGTCGCCGATCAGTGCCATATAGTCGATCTTGCCCTTGTCGCCGGGGAAGACCTTCTCCAGCTCTGCGCGGGCGCGGCGGTCCATCTCCACCACGATCTGGTAGATGCGGGGCAGGGTCATCTTGAAGATATCCACGTTCCACTTTTCCAGAGCCTCAGCCATGACGGTGTGGTTGGTGTAGGAGAAGACCTTCTGGCAGATGTCGAATGCCTTGTCCCAGCCAAAGCCGCACTCATCCAGCAGAATGCGCATCATCTCGGGGATGGCGAGGGTGGGGTGGGTGTCGTTCAGCTGGATGGCCACCTTGTCGGGCAGGTTCTCGAGGGTCGCATAGCTGGACAGGTGGTTCTGGACGATATCGCCGATGGATGCGGCAGACAGGAAGTACTGCTGGCGCAGGCGCAGGATCTTGCCCTCAACATGGTTATCGTTGGGGTACAGCACCTTGGAGATCAGCTCTGCATTGGCGTTCTTGCTCATTGCAGTGTTGTAGTTGCCAAGAGAGAAGCTGGACATATCAAAGTCCGGGGCCTTTGCCTGCCACAGGCGCAGCTTTGCAACGCCCTTGCCGTCGTAGCCCTGCACATACATATCAGAGGGAACAGCCATGACGCTGTTGTAGTTGGTGTGCTGGATATAGTGGAAACCTTTGTCCCAGTTCTCGTGGATCTCGCCGTCAAAGCGCACTTCCACAGCCTGATCGGGGTGGCTCTGCAGCCAGACCTGACCGCCGGGCAGCCAGTTGTCGGCACGCTCCTGCTGCCAGCCGTCCACGATCTTCTGCTTGAAGATGCCGTACTCGTACAGGATGGAGTAGCCGGTGCCGCAGATGCCGGTGGTGGCCATGCCGTCCAGATAGCAGGCAGCCAGACGGCCCAGACCGCCGTTGCCCAGACCTGCATCCGGCTCTTCCTCAAAGATGCTGTCAATATTGATATCAGCATCGGACAGGGCCTTTTTTGCCACCTCGTCCAGACCCAGGTTCAGCAGGCTGGTCTTCAGGCTGCGGCCCATCAGAAACTCCATGCACAGGTAATACACCTGCTTGGTGCCGGTGCCAATGGCCTTGGACTGGAACTTCTTGTGGTTCTCACTCATCATCTGGCGGCAGATCAGAGCCAAAGAGCGGTAGATCTGCTGGTTGGAAGCAACGCTCAGCTCCACGCCGTACTCGCTGGTGAGCTTGTCCTGAAGAAGTTTACCGAATTCTTTCGATGTCATAAAGGTACTCCTATCCGCATAAGTTTTCAGCTTTGCTAAAATAATTGAAATAATTGGCGCCTGCAGGCACTTTCCCTCACTTGCTCTGCCGCCAACATAACAAAGATATTATAATATGGCAGAATGACAAATGCAAGGAATCAGGGGATTTTTTCTGTAACTGACATTTTTTTATTGAACTTTCTGATAAATATGCCAAAATTTCAAAAAATACACTTTTTCTTGATGCTTATTTATATTATAATAGGGAGAGAAAGCTGTGTTCCGAAACATTTTCGGGGACAAACTCCGGGAGAAATGTGCCGGGTAACTCGCCCGGCGGGTGACAGGACACCAAAACGGTACCGGGAACGGTGCCGTTTCCCGGCAAAAATCAGAAAATCACTGCCCGCTGCGGGCAGAAAAGGATAAAAAGGGGAAACAGATATGGTCAACAAGGTACGGGTGAACATTGCAGGTACGCCGTATGCCATTGCTACGACGGACCCGGAAAAATATATTTTGTCGCTGGCGAAAAAGTTGGATGAAGACATCACCAAGCTTTTGGACGATAATGCGAATCTTTCGGTGACTAAGGCGGCGGTGTTCTGCGCCATGGATTATCTGGACGAATACCGCAAGAGCACCGGCAGTGCTGAGAATATGCGCAGCCAGATCCAGGATTACATTGCGGATGCTACCCGCGCAAAGCTGGCGGAAGATAAGGTCAAAGCAGAGAATGAGGTGCTGCGGCGGGAAGCTGCCGCCCTGCGCGAACAGCTGGAAAAGATGCGCAATAAGGAAGCCCGGCGCGAGGAGCGCGCCCAGCAGGCGGCACAGCAGTCTGCTGCCGAGGGCGAAGCGGACAAGGCGGAATAAGCCGTTTACAGGATAAAGGAGAAGTATGTCAAAGATCGAGATCCTTGCCCCGGTGGGCAACGAAGAAATGCTGCGTGCCGCTGTGTTCAGCGGTGCCGACGCAGTGTATCTGGGTTTTTCGGGTTTCAATGCCCGCACCAGTGCCAACAATTTTAACGCGGATACGCTGAAAGATGCGGTCGCCTTCTGCCATGCGCGGGGCGTGGCTGTGCATGTGGCGCTGAACACCACCGTCTATGGCGGTGAGCTGCCCGCGCTGGAACAGGCCATCCGTGCCGTTGCAGCCAGCGGTGCCGATGCGGTCATCTGTCAGGATCTGGCAGTGGCAACGCTGATCGGTAAAATTGCACCGCAGCTGCCGCGCCACGGCTCCACCCAGATGAGCGTGCACAGCCTGCAGGGTGCACTGGAGCTCAAGGAGCTGGGCTTCACCCGCGTGGTGCTGGCCCGTGAGCTGAGCATGCCCGAGGTGGAGCATATCACAAAGCACTGCGGCATCGAGACCGAGTGCTTCGTGCACGGCGCGCTGTGCATGTGCGTCAGCGGCCAGTGCTACATGTCGGCCTTTCTGGGCGGACGCAGCGGCAACCGCGGTTCCTGTGCCGGCCCGTGCCGCCTGCCGTTTGAGGCAAATGCCCTGCCGGAGGGCAAGCCGGGCCGTCTGCACCACCTGTCCTTAAAGGATAATTCGGTCATTGATAAGCTGGACAAGCTGCAGGCGCTTGGCGTGGCATCGGCAAAAATCGAGGGCCGTCTGCGCACGCCGGAGTATGTGGCGGCGGCAGTCAGCGCCTGTCTTGCAGGCCGCGAGGGCCGCGCCTACGACCGCGATCTGTTGAAGAATGCTTTCAGCCGTTCCGGCTTCACCTCCGGCTATCTGGATGGAAAGATCGACGGCACCATGTTCGGCGTGCGCAGTGAAGCAGACGCAGAGCAGACCAAAAAGACCCTGCCCATGCTGCGGGAGCTTTACCGCCGTGAGCGCAGCCGCGTGCCGGTAAAGATGAAGCTGGAAATTGAAGAGGGTGGCGAAAAGCTCACTGTCACCGATGCAGACGGCAGCAGGGCCTTTGCTTATGGGGATGCAGAGCCGCAGCCTGCTCGTACTGATCCCACCGAAAGCCTGCACCGCAGCCTTGCCAAGACCGGCGGCACGCCTTTTGCGGTGGAAGATCAGGATATTACCGTGGAAATGGACGGCGGGCCGTGGTTTATCCCGGGCGGTGCGGTGAACGAGCTGCGCCGCGAAGCGCTGGATGCCCTGCTCAAAAAGCGGGAAGTGCTGCGCCCGTGGCCCACCACCGAGGAGCATGTGCCTGCCCTGCCGCTGCGCACTCTGCCGCCCCACCGTACCCTGCGTGCCCGGTTTGAGAGCTGGGAGCAGGTGCCGGAGCGGGCGCTTGACGGCATCGAGTATTTCATCCTGCCCATTGCGCAGGCCGACCGCGTGCCCCGGGAATGGCGGGCAAAGACCCTTTTGGAGCTGCCCCGGGTCATGTTTGGCAAGCTGGAAGAGGATACCGCCCGCCGCATCGCGGCCACGCAGGACGCCGGTTTTGCAGGCTATGAGGTGAGCAATATCGCCCACCTGCGCCTGTGTCGGGGCCTGCCCATGAGCGGCAGCTTTGGCCTGAACATCACGAACCAGCTGGCCGCGCAGTTCTACGCGGACAACGGCCTTGGCTCCATGCTCATCCTGCCCGAGGTGAAGGACAGCGACATCAGCACCATTGCGCCCACCCATAACGGCAGGCCGGTGCCCACCGGCGTGCTGGTGTACGGCCATATGCCGCTGATGATCACCCGTGCCTGCCCGCTGCAGAACATCCACGACTGCGCCCACTGCGACAAGACCGGCGTGCTGACCGACCGCAAGGCCAAGAAGTTCCCAGTGCGGTGCGGCCTCGGTGTGCGCACCATCTATAACCCTGTACCTATTTATATGGGGGATAAGCCGGGCGCTTTGACGGTGGACTACGGTGTGGCTTACTTCACGCTGGAAAGCCGGGAGGAAGCGGCCAAAATTCTGGAGATGATCCGCACCCATGCACCCTTTGAAGGTGATTTTACCCGTGGGTTGTATTTTAAAGGTACGAACTGAAACTCCTTCCGTCATTGCTGACGCAATGCCACCTCCCTGAGGGAGATGGCGAGCGTATGCGAGACTGAAGGAGTTGCTATAAAATCAAAACGAGGTATACTATGGAACCCATCACAGTAAAATATAAGGTATTGGACACCCGTGCCAAGGTGCCCTCTTACGCAACCCCCGGCTCTGCTGCCGCCGACCTGTGCGCCGTACTGGACGCGCCGCTCACCCTTGCCCCCATGGAGCGGGCACTGGTGCCCACCGGCCTTGCCATCGAGCTGCCCGGCCCCCACAGCGTGGCACTGGTGTACGCCCGCAGCGGCCTTTCCATCAAGCACGGCCTGTGCATGGCCAACGGCGTGGGTGTGGTGGACAGCGATTACCGCGGCGAGCTGAAGGTGCCCATGGTCAATCTGGGCAGGGAAGCCTACACCATTCAGCCCGGTGAGCGTGTGGCCCAGCTGTGCATCGCACCGGTGTACACCGCTGCCTTTGTGCCTGCCGAAGAGCTGGGCGATACCCAGCGCGGCGAGGGCGGCTTTGGCTCTACCGGAAAGTGAGATGGAATCATGAACCTGATCTTAGCTTCCGGCAGCCCGCGCAGGCGGGAGCTGCTCTCCTTATATACCACCAATTTCACCGTCTGCGTCAGTGACTTTGACGAAAGTGCGGTGCAGGCCGCTACGCCTGCCCATCTGGTGGAACAGCTGGCCCGGGGCAAGTGCCTTGCTGTTTCGGCCCAGCACCCGGGCGCTGTGGTCATCGGCTGTGATACGGTGGTGGATGTGAACGGCGAGGTGTTCGGCAAACCCCACAGCGAAGAGGACGCAAAGCGGATGCTGCGCGCCCTTTCCGGTGCCACCCACGAGGTGCACACCGGCGTGTGCATCTCGGACGGTGCGCGCACTGAAAGCTTTGTGGACAGCTGCCGCGTTACCTTCTTCCCACTGGGTGAAGAGGAGATCGACTTCTACGCTTCCACCGCCGAACCCTACGATAAAGCCGGTGCCTATGCCATTCAGGGGCGGGCGGCCCTCTGGCTGGACCGTATTGAGGGCGACTACTACACCATCATGGGTCTGCCGGTGAGCCGCACCGTACAGCTGCTGGCACATTTTGTGTGATAAAACTGGAAAAAACGAAGAAAACTTGCGCAAACGCTTGAGAAATCATTGCCTTGCGGCTATAATAGAACCGTGTTATTCTGCGCAAAGGCGGCACAAAAGGGCTGCCGGATGTTCTGGCGCTATAGATAAAATGGGAAGCATAAGGAGAATTTTTACAATGGGCCTGTTTTCTAAAGATGTAGGTATCGATCTGGGTACCGCAAATACTCTGGTATATATGAAGGGCAAGGGCATCATCATGCGGGAGCCTTCGGTCGTGGCTGTGGATACCAAGACCGACGAGGTGCGCTGTGTGGGTGCCGAGGCAAAGGCTGTCATTGGCCGTACCCCCGGCAGCATCGTGGCTGTACGTCCGCTGAAGGATGGCGTGATCGCTGACTTTGACATCACCACCAACATGCTGGAAAATTTCCTCAAGAAGGCATGCGGCAACAGCATGTTCTCCCGCCCCCGCGTGGTCATCTGCATCCCGTCCGGCGTTACCGAGGTGGAGCGCCGCGCTGTGCGCGAAGCTACCCTGAAGGCCGGTGCCCGTCAGGTGTCCGTCATTGAGGAACCCATGGCAGCAGCCATCGGTGCGGGCCTGCCCATCAGCGAGCCTACCGGCAGCATGATCGTGGATATCGGCGGCGGCACGGCTGAGATCGCTGTGATCTCTCTGGGCGGCATCGTGGCCTCCCGCAGCGTGCGCATGGCAGGCGATATGTTCGATCAGGCCATCATCGCCTTCATCAAGCGCAAGTACAACCTGCTGATCGGTGAGCGCACCGCAGAGCAGATCAAGATCGAGATCGGCTCCGCCTATGCGCTGGACCCCGAAATGACCATGGAGATCAAGGGCCGTAACCTCGTGGACGGCCTGCCCAAGAACATCGTCGTCCACTCTGAGGATGTGCGCGAAGCTCTGCTGGAATGCCTGGTCAAGATCACCAGCGCCATCAAGGAAACGCTGGAGCGCACCCCGCCGGAGCTGAGTGCGGATATCATCGACCGCGGCATCACCCTGACCGGCGGCGGCGCACTGCTGCGCGGTCTGGATCAGCTGATCCAAAGCGAGACCGGCATCGACGTACACATTGCGGAAGACCCGCTGGACTGCGTGGCCAAGGGTGCCGGTGCGGTGCTGGATCATGTGGATGTCCTGCATGACGTGCTGGACACCGACGGCGGCCACATGTAACACGGGCAAGGCCCACACTTGCGGAAAAAGGCTCTTTTGCGCAGCGTCTGCGCTGATTTCCGCTGCAAACAATGTCTCTTGCGCGGATGGCAGGGCTGTCCGCGCTTTTCTTATGGCATGGCATCCACCCGAAACAGGAGGGTACTCCCTTGAAGGATTTTTTTGACACATGGAAATTTAAGATACTGGTAGCCGTGGCGGTGTTTCTGGTGGGAATCATGGCCTATGCCGGTGCCAACGGACGGCTGACTGCTGCCCCGCAGGAACTGCTGGGCGTGGTGCTGATGCCGCTCCAGAAGGTCACATCGGCACTGAGCGGCGGCATTGGCTCGGTGTGGGAAAAATACACCAGCATCGATGAGGTCATGGAACAGAACGAACAGCTGAAAGCGGAGAATGCTGAGCTGCGCCAGCAGATCGTGGACTACGACCGCATCAAGGCGGAGAACGAAGCCTACAAGGCACTGGCCCGCATTCAGGATTCCAACACCGAAGCAAGCTATATTTCTGCCTTTGTGATCGGCCGCGACCCGCTGGATGAGTTCGGAGGCTTTACGCTGGACTGCGGCACGGTGAACGGTGCAGCCGTGAACGATGCCGTGATCAGCGATAAGGGCTATCTGATCGGCATGGTGGTGGAAGCCGACACCACCAGCTGCAAGGTGATGACCATTCTGCACCCCAGCTTCAGCGCTGCGGGCGTGGTATCCCGCACGCGGGAAAACGGCATTATCAATGGCAGCACCGATTATGCCGGTGACGGCCTGTGCGTGCTGACCAATCTGGAACGCGCCACTGAGACGAAGATGGGCGATCAGGTGATCACCACCGGTCTTGGCGGAGTGTTCCCGCCGGATCTGCTGGTGGGAACCGTGCAGAAGGTGGAGCCGGAAGTCAGCGGCAAATCTTCCATTGCAGTGGTGCGCCCGGGTGCAGACCCGCGCACGGTCAAGCACGTATTCGTTATTACCGACTATTAAGGGGGCGCATTTGTATGGAATCACGCCGCATGCGCAGCCGCAGCCAGATCCTGAAATGGGTCTGCTACGCGGTGGCACTGTTTGTGTGCGCGGCACTGCAGACGACCCCCGGCCTGCTCCAGCTGGGGCAGGCAAAGCCGCTGTTCATTCTGCCGCTGTGTCTGGCTGTGGCCGTGTATGAAGGCGAGTTTGCAGGTGCGCTGTTTGGTGCCGTGAGCGGCCTTTTGTGGGACTACACCGCCGGGCGCACCGTGGGTATGCTGGCGCTGGAACTGCTGTTGCTCTGCTTTGCGCTTTCGGTGCTGGTTCAGGTGTATCTGCAGGGCAGCACATGGAACTTTGCGCTCATCAGCACCGGCACGGCCCTTGTGGTGCTCTCGCTGGACTGGCTGTTCTTCTACTACATGCCCGGCTACAGCTGGGCGCTGAGCCGCTGGCTGACCTTTGTGCTGCCTTCGGCCATGATGACGCTGGTGCCGTCGCTGATGCTGTTCAGTCTGGTGCGGCACATTTACAGCGCATTCAAAATCGACAACGGCGTAGTCTGAACCGCCGGAGGAAACGCGGATGAACCAAAACGAACGAAAAAACGTTGTGCGCCGGATGATCCTGCTCATTGCAGTGGCATGTGTTATCATGGGCCTGTACGTGATGCGGCTGATCTTTCTGCAGCTGGTCAACGGCGACGACTTCAAGGCCAAGGCCACCAACACCACCGACTATAACTTTACGGTCACGGCGGCCCGCGGCGATATCGTGGACAGCGCCGGGCGGCGCATTGCCACCACAACCACCAGCTACAATGTGGTCCTCAACAAACTGCTGATGGGCGACCGGGATCTGGACACCATGCTGCAGCAGATCGTGGAGCTGCTGCGTGCGAATGGCGAGAGCTGGAATGATACGCTGCTGATCGGTCAGGCGGACGCAGCAGGCAATTACGCCTTTACGGACGATGACACGTCCACCAGCGACCAGAAGCAGCTGGCAGACATGAAGGAAACGCTTGGTCTGCAGCAGTACGCCACCGCCAACGATGTAATGGAAATGCTGGTGGAAAAGAACGATCTGCAGGATTTTTCGCCGGAATGGCAGCGTGTGCTGGCCGGCATCCACTACGAGATGGACCGGCAGGCGTTCTCCAATGTGAACAATTTTGTCATGGCGGAGAACGTGAGCACCCTCGCGGTGGCCACCATCAAGGAACACAGCCTGCAGCTGCCGGGTGTGGAGATCGTGGAGACCAGCGCCCGCAGCTACGACCAGAGCGATATCATCCCGGCGGTGCTGGGCCGTGTGGGCAAGATCACGGCGGAAAAGTGGAAGGTGACCGATTCCAACGGTCAGGTGACCTATCCGCTGCGGGAAAAAGGCTATAACATGAACGATGTTCTGGGCATTTCTGGTCTGGAATCCGTTTATGAGGACGAGCTGCGCGGCAAGGACGGCGTGGAGACCATCACCCGCAATTCGGACGGCGTGATCGTGGATACAAAGCTCACCACTGTGCCGGAGCCGGGCCATACCGTGCAGCTGACCATTGACAGCAACTTCCAGCGTGCCGTGGACAAGGCACTGGCGGACAACATTGATATGATCAACCGCGTGTACAATACCGGCACCATGAAAGCTGCCGCCGGTGCGGTGGTGGTGCTGGACGTGAAGGACGGCAGTGTGCTGGCTGCTTCCAACTATCCCAGCTATGACCAGAACCTGTATGCCGCCAACTACAGCGAGTACAGCTCCGACCCGAGCCTGCCGCTGTTCAACCGCGCATTGCAGGGCCTGTATACGCCGGGTTCTACCTTCAAGCCCGCCGTGGCGGTGGCTGCACTGGATAGCGGCCTCATCAACCAGTATTCTACCGTTTACTGCAACGGCGTGTACAACTACTTCAAGGATTACCACCCCCGCTGTACCCGCCATGGCCACAGCGGCAACATCGATGTGGTAACGGCCATTAAGTGGAGCTGCAACATCTTCTTCTATGATGTTGGCCGCCGCCTGACCAGCGATGTGTACGATGCCTATGCCTACAAGCTGGGTCTTGGCCAGCGCACCGGTGTGGAGGTGAGCGAGGCCGTGGGCCGTCTGACCACCAAGAGCGACTCCAACTATACGGCATCGCTGGATGTGCAGGCCGCCATCGGTCAGGGCAACACGGTGGTCTCGCCCATCCAGCTGGCTACCTACGCGGCAACGCTGGCCAACAACGGCACCCGTTACCGCACCCATTTCGTCAAGGCCATTCTGGACACCAACACCGGCGAGGTGCTCAGCGAGACCAAGCCCGAGGTCATGGATGTGATCGAAGGCACCGGCAACACCTTTGAGCTGGTGCGGCAGGGCATGAGGCAGGTGCCCAGCACCATCAGCGGCAAAATTTCCAGCTATCCGGTGCCGATCGCCTGCAAGACCGGTACACCTCAGCGCAGTGAGACCTATGCGCCCGGTAAGCACTATCTGAACGCCATGATGGTGGCTTACCTCCCGGCGGATGATCCGCAGATCGCCATTGGCATTAGCATTGAGTACGGAGGCTATGGTGCCCGTACCGGTGATCTGGTGGTGGACATTGCAAATGCCTATTTTGCCCTGAAGGATGGCAGCCTTGCCCAGCAGGCCGAAGCGGAAAAGGAAGCCGAGCAGGCCCAGCAGGAAGATCAGGCGCAGACCACTGACCCAGCACAGGCCGCTGCAGGCCAGACCACCGGCAATGCCGCAGCCCAGCCTGCACAGATGGCACCCGCCGCAGACACTGCTGCGCCGGAAACGGCAGCAGAAGGGGAAGCCCAGCCTGCCGTGCAGGACGAGCAGCAGCCCGCCGCAGACACCGAGCAGAACCCCGATGCCATTGCGCCGGAGAACTGAAAACGGGAGACAAAACCGACACGGGAAAGGGCACTGCAGCGGGGTTTTGAATGGAAACATCCCTGAAAAGAAAACAAAATTGAATATTCTGTATAAAAACCAGTTGTAAAAGATTGGATTTTGTGATATCATTTCAGGCGAAGGACTTTTTTACAAAAGCGTTCCAATCGTTTAGGAAGAGGAGAGGGTAACGGATGACGATTGCACTCATTGCGCATGACTCCAAAAAGGAGCTGATGGTTCAGTTTTGTACGGCGTACTGCCGCATCCTGAGCCAGCATAAACTGGTAGCGACCGGCACCACCGGTAAACTGATCGCAGAAGCTACCGGCTTACAGGTGCAACGCTTTCTGGCCGGTGTGCAGGGCGGCGACCAGCAGATCGCATCCCGCATCG
The DNA here is from genome assembly GCF_040096475.1 of Faecalibacterium faecis. Lineage (NCBI taxonomy): Bacteria > Bacillati > Bacillota > Clostridia > Eubacteriales > Oscillospiraceae > Faecalibacterium > Faecalibacterium faecis. The sequence goes on from NZ_JBBMEP010000001.1 coordinate 55,206, forward strand.
CCTGCAATGAGATCGACCTGTTGCTGTTCTTCCGTGATCCCATCAACGCAAAGCCCAGCGAACCCAACGAAATGACGCTGCTGCGCCTGTGCGATGTGCACAACATCCCCATGGCCACCAACATTGCCACTGCAGAAGTGCTCATCCACGGCTTGGAGCGCGGCGATCTGGATTGGCGCGATATCGTGCATCCCCAGAACTGACAAAACGATTTGGAATGGCTCTGCGTGCGCTGCGCCATATTCAGCGGAAACTATATTGATAATGCGAAAATCGGGAACATCTGCGGATGTTCCCGATTTTCATTTTCACGGGAATGGGGTCCGAACCGCAGAATGCATTTCTGCCGCCGTGCGGCTGTTTCCGCAGGAAGCAAAAACAGCAGATGCCGTGTGCCGCAGCGGCCTTGCCTGTGAAAAAAAGAATTCCGGAAAATCCGCAGATTTTCCGGAATTCTAATATAAAAATAATGTTTCCGCTGAATATGGCCAGAGTGCAACGGAGGCCATTTGAAACGTACGGTTAAACTTTAAAATCCTCGGCCATCTCCGCCACATCTTCCGGGGCAAAATCGCCCAGCGGCAAGATCAGCCGTGCCAGCGTTTCCTGCGGCAGAGCTGCAAGAATCGTGCTGTCATCACTGCCGGTGCCTGCGGGCGGGCAGACGGTGTGCACGCCGTCTGCACCGGTCTCCACCCGGGCACGGTGAGTGGTTGCCACATATTGCATCCCGAGCTTGTCTGCAGCCGTCAGCAGGGCGGCAAACAGCGGCGTGCCGCCTTCGCCCAGAACGTCTGCGTCCTGTCCGGCCAGTGCTTCGGCGTTCAGCACGATGCACTCGATGCCAAGGGCCTCTGCTGCCTTTTTGGCGCTTTCCGCATCGGCGGTCTGTTCTGCTGCCAGCCGCACGGCAGCGCCCGCCACGGCAAAGCCCTGCTGCTGTAAAATGCGCACAGCTACGGCGCATTCTCTGCTGCCGTCCATCTGCACCAGAACCTTATCCTGACTCTCGTAGGTGTCGAACCCGCTGCCGGGCAAAAATGTGTCGCTCATGTTCCCTGCCTCCCGCCATGTGCTTTGCTTTGGGCCACGGCCAGCTGGTCGCAGCGTTCGTTCTCCGGGTGGCCTGCGTGGCCCTTGACCCAGACATAGGTGATCTTGTGCCGGGCTTCCTGCTCCAGTGCCTGTGCCCAGAGGTCCGGGTTCAGGGCAGGGGAGCCATCTGCTTTTTTCCAGCCCCGGCGCTGCCAGTTTTTGGCCCAGCCCTTCTGAAGCCCGTTGATGACATACTGGCTGTCGGAGCACAGCCGTACCTCGCACGGCTCCTTGAGCTGGCGCAGTGCTTCGATAAAGGCTGTCAGCTCCATGCGGTTGTTGGTGGTGCTGTCGTCGCCACCGCTCAGCTCTTTTTCGTAAACTTTGCCGTTAAAACGGTAGCGCAGCACGGCACCCCAGCCGCCCGGGCCGGGATTGCCGCTGCATGCGCCGTCGGTGTACACTTCGACCTGCTTCATGCGGTTCTCCTTCTAAAATGAGTTGCTTCTATTTAGCGCTATTTTCCGGCTTCTGTCAAGTGCGAATGTATATTCCGTGCCGGAGCTGCCAAACCTTGGAATTGACAAAAACGCCGGGAAATACTATACTTATCCTAACAAAATGCGTATAGGGGCGCACCGCAGGCGTGTGCCCGGGCGTTCCAACAGAAAAGCCACGGTCGCATCGAGCAGATGGACCTATCTGGCACAAAACCTCTTACGGAACAGGCAGCGGTTTGCAAAAAACACGCTGAGAAATAAATTCTATACGGTGCATCCAACGGAAGCCGATGCGATTTTTCAAGGTGCTTCCCATGCACAGCGCGGCTGTTTCCACAAGCGGGGACGGCCTGCGCTGTAATTATTTTGGAGGTCAGAATGGCACAGTCGAAAGAAAATACCAATAATTCCGCACGCAGCAAGGCAGCAGCAGCTGCTCAGAGCACCGGCGCACCCGCCGCGCAGACGGGCGAAAAGCGCCCCCGCACCACCCGCCGCCCTTATTATAACCGTCGGCCCCGCCGCCCGCAGCAGCCCAGAGAGGCCGCTGTGCCCATCCACATCTATCCGTTGGGCGGTCTGGGCGAAGTGGGCAAGAACATGACCGTGTACGAGTGCAACGGCGACATGATCATCGTGGACTGCGGCCTTGTGTTCCCGGACAGCGACATGTACGGTGTGGACATGGTCATCCCGGACTTCACCTTTGTGGTGCAGAACAAGGATAAGATCAAGGGCCTGCTCATCACCCACGGCCACGAAGACCACATCGGCAGCATCCCGTATCTGCTGCAGAAACTTGACCTGCCCATCTATGGCACCCGCCTGACCTGCGGCCTGATCCGCAACAAGCTGGAGGAGTTCGGTCTGGCAGGCAGGACCAAGTTCGTGGAGATCACCCCCAGACAGAAGATCAAGCTGGGCTGCTTTACCATTGAGCCCATCCATGTGAACCACTCCATCCCGGATGCGGTGGCCTTTGCCATCGACAGTCCGGCGGGCACCATCATCCAGACCGGCGACTTCAAGATCGACTACACTCCGCTGGCCTGCGGCGTCACCGACCTGTCCACGCTGGCCGAGTACGGTCAGCGCGGCGTGCTGGCCCTGCTGAGCGATTCCACCAACTCCGAGCGCCCGGGCTTTACCGCCACCGAGCAGAAGGTGGCTGCAGGCGTGCGCAATCTGTTCGCCCGTGCCCGCAACAAGCGGATCATCATTGCCACCTTTGCTTCCAACATCTACCGCGTGCAGCAGATCATCGATCTGGCCGTGGAGGATGGCCGCAAGGTGGCATTCAGCGGCCGCAGCATGGTGAACAACACCGCCATGGCGCAGGAGCTGGGCTATATGCACATCCCGGAGGGCACCCTCATCAGCGTGGATGAGCTGAACCAGTATCCCCCGGAGCAGGTAGTGCTCATTACCACCGGCAGCCAGGGCGAACCCTTGAGTGCCCTTTCCCGTATGGCATCCTGCAGCCACCGTCAGGTGCGCGTGGGCCCCGGCGACTTCATTATCATTTCGGCAAATCCCATTCCCGGCAACGAGAAGAGCGTGACCAAGATCGTCAACGGTCTGCTGCTGCTGGGTGCAGAGGTCATTTACGAGAGCATGTACGATGTGCATGTTTCCGGCCACGCCTGTCAGGAAGAGCAGAAACTCATGCTCACCCTGACGAAGCCCAAGTATTTCCTGCCGGTGCACGGCGAGTACAAGCAGCTCAAAAAGCATGCCCTCACCGCTGCCAGCCTTGGCATCCCCACCAGCAACATTCTGATCGCGGAGAACGGTTCCAATGTCATTCTCAGCCAGGACGAGATAAAGCTGGGCGAGCCTGTCACCGCCGGTGCAGTGATGGTGGACGGCCTTGGCGTGGGCGACGTGGGCAATGTGGTCCTGCGCGACCGCAAGCACCTGTCCGAGGACGGTCTGGTCATCATTGTGGCCACCGTGGACAGCAAGACCGGCAAGGTGCTGGCCGGCCCGGACCTTGTGAGCCGTGGCTTTGTGTATGTGCGCGAGAACGAGAGCCTGATGGACGGTGCACAGAGCATCGTAGAAAATGCGCTGGACCGCTGCGTGGATGAACATGTGCGCGACTGGAACAGCGTCAAGACCCGCGTGCGCGAGGCACTGAGCAGCTATATCTATCGGCGCACCAAGCGCAGCCCGATGATCCTTCCCATCCTGATGGAGGTCTGATCCGGGCACGCTGCCGCAAACAATGCGGCGGAAGGCAGGAGATTTGATGAAACAAAAACCAAGATGGACATTGGAGATGCTCACCGCCAGTCTGGCCGTGCTGTGCAGCCTGCTGGTGCTGGTGCTGCTGATCCAGCGGCCCACGGCATGGCCGGTGCTGCTGGCACTGGTGGTGCTGTGGGGCGTTGTGGTGGTGCTGTTCCGCTGCCAGCTGCGCAAGTGGGTGGCCCGGTGGATGTGCGGCGGCAGCTTTGAAGGCTCCAAGCCGCAGTTCAGTCTGGAACCGCTCTCTCAGCCGGCCGCGCTGCTTTCCGGTGAGACGGTGCTGTGGTACAATGCACAGTTCCGCACCCGCCTGTTGAACGGGCAGGATGCGCTGGTGAACCGCGTGCAGAAGGTGCTGCCCGGCCTTGATCTGCAGCAGTGCCGCAAGCAGGAGGGCCAGCTGCTGACCCTCGCGGACGGCATGTGGAGCGTACACAGCTCCACGGTGCCCGGCGATGCGGAGAGCATGACCCTGCTGGTGCTGAACGAGGAGACCGCCCTGCGCAAGGTGGAGGCGGAATACAAAGCCAGCCGTCCGGGCTATCTGGTGTTTCTGGTGGACGGCTACGACGATGTGTTCGGTGACATGCTGGACAGCGAGCGTGCCCGCCTGCTGGAAGGCATCAACCGCACGCTGGAGGATATGATCGGCCGGGGCAGCGGCTTTTTGCGCCGTGTGGCCAGCGGCCGCTATATCGCTGTGGTGGAAGAGCGCCAGATGGAGCAGTTCGCCAACCGCGGCTACGATGTGCTGGACAAGATCCGTGCGCTGGATCCCAGCGTGAACCTTTCGCTGTCCATCGGCATTGGCCGCGGGGCCAAGACCCTGCGGGAAGCCCAGGATATGGCCGTGCAGGCGCTGGATATGGCGCAGGGCCGCGGCGGCGATCAGGCCGCTGAAATGACACCGGACGGTTTTACGTTCTACGGCGGTGTGAGCCACGGCGTGGAAAAGCGCAGCAAGGTGCGCAGCCGCATCGTGGCCGATCAGCTGGTGAAGCTGATCAAGGAAGCCGACCATGTAGTCATTATGGGCCACCGCATGAGCGATCTGGATGCCATCGGCTCCGCCGAGGGCGTGCTGCGCATCTGCAAAATATGCGATGTCCCGGCGGTGATCGCGGTGCGGCGTGACGCTACCCTTGCGGGAAGCCTGATCGATGCATTGTGCCGTGCAGGCCAGAAGGACGACTTTATCGACCCGAAGGACGCACTGCCCATCATCTCCAAGCGCACCTTGTGCATCGTGGTGGATACATATCAGGTGGGCCTTGTGGAAAGCAAGGATATTCTGGAAAAATGCGGCAAGGTAGCCGTGATCGACCACCACCGCAAGGGCGTGGGCTACATCGAGAACCCGGCGCTGGTCTGCCATGAGCCGTATTCTTCCTCGGCCAGTGAGCTGGTCACGGAGCTTTTGCAGTACGTGGGCGAGCGCGACGACAAGCCCAACCGTGTGGAGGCCGAGGGCCTTTTGTCCGGCATCATGCTGGATACCCGCGATTTTACCCTGCACACCGGTGTGCGTACCTTTGAAGCTGCCGCTGCGCTGCGCCGCTATGGCGCGGAGACGGAGCGGGTGCGCCAGCTGTTCGATGTGACCATGGTGGAGTACAATGCCAAGGCAGATCTGGTGGAAAAAGCACGCATGTACAAAAATTGCGCGATCTCCGTCAGCGGCGAGGTGGCACCGGAAGCCCGCGTGGCCATTGCACAGGCGGCAAACGATCTGCTGACCATTCAGGGCGTGGATGCCAGCTTTGTGGCAGTGCAGGTGGGCACAGGCGTGAACATCTCGGCCCGCAGCCTGGGTGCCGTGAACGTGCAGGTGATCATGGAATCTTTGGGCGGCGGCGGCCACCAGACCATGGCAGCAGCACAGCTCAAGCATATCACGCCGGAAGCAGCCCGTGCCCGCATCGAAGATGCCATCGACAAATACTATGCATCGCAGAAAAAGGGCGATGTAGAAGGAAAATAAACGGAACAGAGAGGATCACACCCATGAAACAGTACGATTACCTGATCGTTGGTGCCGGCCTTTACGGCGCGGTCTTTGCACAGGAAGCAAAAAAGGCAGGCAAGAAGTGTCTTGTGATCGATAAGCGCAGCCACATTGCAGGCAATATCTACACGGAGCCGGTGGAGGGCATCAACGTCCACCGCTACGGTGCACATATCTTCCATACCAACAACAAGGCTGTGTGGCAGTATGTGAACCAGTTTGCAGAGTTCAACCGCTACACCAACAGCCCGGTGGCAAACTACCACGGCGAGATCTACAACCTGCCCTTCAATATGAACACCTTTAATAAGATGTGGGGCGTTGTTACCCCTGCCGAAGCCAAGGCCAAGATCGAGGAGCAGAAGAAGGAAGCAGGCATCACCGACCCGCAGAATCTGGAAGAGCAGGCCATCAGCCTTGTGGGCACCGATATCTACGAAAAGCTCATCAAGGGCTACACTGGCAAGCAGTGGGGCCGCCCCTGCACCGAACTGCCGGCCTTCATCATCAAGCGTCTGCCGGTGCGCTTCACCTACGACGACAACTATTTCAACGCACTGTATCAGGGCATTCCCAATGGCGGCTACACCGCCATGGTGGAAAAGATGCTGGACGGCACCGAGGTGCGGCTGAATGTGGACTATCTGGCCGACCGCGAAAATCTGAACGCTCTGGCCGAGAAGGTGGTCTACACCGGCCCGGTGGATGCCTACTTTGGCTACAAGCTGGGTGCTCTGCAGTACCGCAGCGTCCGCTTTGAGACCGAGGTGCTGGACACCGACAACTATCAGGGCAACGCGGTGGTCAACTATACCGATGCGGAAACTCCCTACACCCGCATCATCGAGCACAAGCACTTTGAGTTCGGCACCCAGCCCAAAACGGTCATCAGCCGCGAGTACAGCGCTGAGTGGAAGAAGGGCGACGAGCCGTACTACCCCGTCAATGACGAGAAGAACGGTGCCCTGTATGCCGAGTACAAGAAGCTGGCCGATGTGGAGCCGGACGTGATCTTTGGCGGCCGTCTGGGCGAGTACAAATATTACGACATGGACAAGGTCATTGAGGTAGCTTTGGACGTGGCTGCAAAGGAACTGGCGTAACCGCTTCTTGGGCAGAATGTGGTCGTGTGGGGCAGGCTTTTTGCCTTTTTGCAAGAAACATCGCCGCCGGGTACGTTCTCTTTTGTGTGCCAAAAGAGAACCAGAAAAGCACCCGCTACTTTCGAGGCGCGGGAGGCACGAATTAAGGGCTGCACGCCCTTAATAATCCCAAAGCGGTTGGGCTCCATACAAAAAATCCAAGTCGCCGCGCTAAAGGATTTTTTGTGTTACGCCGATTTAAAGTCGCTGCGCGACGGCCGCAGGCCGACAGCAGCATATGCCGTTTGCCGTTACGACCCCTCCCGTGAAAAAGTAAATCAGAAAAATCCGCAGATTTTTCTGATTTACAAATTAAAAATAAAATTCCCGCTGAATATGGCCAGAGCGGAGCGGCGGCCATTTTAAATGGTCAGGCGCTTCCTCTTGCCCAAAAGCGACAAATGCGCTATACTATAAACACAACAACTGCACCGGTTTTCCGGTGAGAAGTGAGGGATAACATCATGAAAGTGATTCTCAAGCAGGATATCAAGGGCATTGGCAAGAAGGACGAGATCCACGAGGTCTCCGACGGCTACGCCCGCAACTATCTGTTCCCGCGCAAGCTGGCCGCTGTGGCAGATGCCAGCGCTGTGAACGTTGCCCGCAGCAAGGAAGCTGCTGCCGATTTCCACGAGGCTGAGACCGTAGCTGCTGCCAAGGATCTGGCCGCAAAAATCGAGGGCAAGACCGTGACCATCAAGGCCAAGGGCGGTGCATCCGGCCGTCTGCACGGCAAAGTCACCGGCAAGGAAGTTGCCGATGCTTTGGCTCAGCTGGCAGGCGCACCCATCGATAAGAAGAAGATCGAGCTGGAGACCAAGGACATCAAGGATGTCGGTGTGTTCAACGGCAAGGTCCGTCTGCACGTTGGTGTGGTCGCTTCTTTCAAGATCATGGTGGAAGTGGAACAGGCCTGATTTTTCTGCCATCTGCGCCCCCTCACAGCAGGGGGCGCTTTTTGGCTTTTCAGCGAAATGATGCAAAAGGATAAACTACCATGCCGAACGAACGACATTATTCCAATGAACTGAATCTGGAAAGCGTGGGCATCAACCTGCCCTACAACATGCAGGCAGAGCAGAGCGTGCTGGGTGCGGTGCTGCTCAAACCGGAAACGCTCACCGACTTGGTGGAGATCATCCGGCCGGAGATGTTCTACACCCGGCAGAATGCGCAGATCTACTCCGAAATGCTGCGCCTGTTCACCGCCGACCAGACCATCGACTTTGTGACGTTGCTGGACGCTGTTATCTCGGACGGCGTGTTCCCCAGTGCCGACGAAGCAAAGGTGTACCTGACCGGCCTTGCCGAGACGGTGCCCAGCATCTCCAATGTGAAGGCCTATGCCCAGATCGTGCAGGAAAAGTATCTGGTGCGCCAGCTGATGGGCGTTGCAAAGGACATCCTGCAGGATGCCGGAGATGAGCCGGATGCCGACCTGCTGCTGGAAAACGCGGAGCAGCGCATTTATGAGATCCGCTCCGGCCGCGATTCCAGCGCACTGACACCGCTTTCCTCCAGCATGGTGGAGACCCTGACCAACCTGCAGAAGATCAGCGGCCCGGATGCGGACAAATACAAGGGCATCCCCACAGGCTTCCGCCTGCTGGATACGGTGCTCACCGGCCTTGGCCGCGGCGACCTCATCATCCTTGCGGCCCGCCCCGGTATGGGCAAGACCAGCTTTGCGCTGAACATCGCCACCCGCGTGGCCATGCAGCAGAAGGTGCCGGTGGCCATTTTCAGCTTGGAAATGACCAAGGAACAACTCACGAACCGCATCCTTTCTGCCGAGGCCGGCATCGACAGTCAGGCATTCCGCACCGGTGCCCTGCGCGCCGAGGACTGGGAATATCTGGCCCTTGCCACCGAAAAGCTGCACGATGCACCCATCTATATGGACGATACCTCCGGCATCACCATCACCGAGATGAAGGCGAAGATCCGCCGGGTGAATCAGGACCCCACCCGCCCGAATGTGGGTCTCATCGTCATCGACTATCTGCAGCTGATGACCACCGGCCAGCGCAGCGAAAACCGCGTGCAGGAGATCAGCTCCATCACCCGAAACCTCAAGATCATGGCAAAGGAAATGAATGTGCCCATCATCGCACTTTCTCAGCTGTCCCGTGCGGTGGAAAAGCAGGGCAACAATTCCAGCCACCGGCCCCAGCTTTCCGACCTGCGCGATTCTGGTTCTATCGAGCAGGATGCCGACTGCGTTCTGTTCCTGTACCGCGATTCCTACTATGCCAGCCAGAACCCGGACGGCGCTGAGGTGGATGCCGATACGGCAGAGTGCATCGTGGCGAAGAACCGTCACGGCGAGACCAGCACGGTGCCGCTGGGCTGGGATGGTGCCCACACCCGCTTTATGGATGTGGACTTTAAACGCTGATGAACAATGAAAAAATTCTGGCGCATGTGCGCATGTTTGTTCTGCGAGAAAAGCTGCTTTGTCCGGGCGAGCCGCTGCACTTGGCCGCGGCAGTGTCCGGCGGGGCGGACAGCATGGCACTGCTGCGCATCCTGCTGGCCCTGCAGCCGGAATTCGGGTTTGTGCTTTCGGCCTGCCATGTGAACCACGGCCTGCGCGGCGAGACCGCCGACCGGGACGAAGCCTTTGTGCGGGCCGAATGCGCCCGGCTGGGTGTGCCGCTGCGGGTGTTCCATGCTGCAGAGATGGCCGATGAAGTGGGCCTGCCGTCGGAACATGCCGGGGAGGACTGGGCGCGCCGCCTGCGCTATGCCTGCTTTGCGCGTTTGTGCGGGGAGGGGATAGATGTCGTTGCAACGGCCCATACTGCAAATGATCAGGCTGAGACCCTGCTGCTGCGGCTGGCCCGGGGCACGGGGCTGCACGGTGCGGCAGGCATCCGGCCAAAGCGCGGGTGCTACCTGCGGCCATTGCTGGCCCTTACCCGACAGGATACCGAAAGCTTCTGCCGTGCAGCCGGGCAGGCATGGGTCACAGATGAGACGAACGCGACCGATGCCTATGCCCGCAACCGGGTGCGCCGTGCGGCACTGCCTGCACTGCAGAGCACCAACGGCGCAGCGGTGGAAAACCTTGCCCGCTTCTGCGAGAAGGCAGCCCGCGCGGATGCCTATTTTGCCCGGAAGGCCGAAGAGCTGCTTTCTGCTGCACGTCTGGATGCGGCACAGGCTGCCATCAAAAGCCCGGAAGCCTGCACGGTGTGGCGGCTGGGCCCGCTTTCCGCTGCGGATGCGCTTATTTTGGAAGCAGCCATGCATTCGCTGACGGCTCCCGTGCGTGGCGCAGAGGAAAAATATGTGCAGCTGCTGTGCGGCCTTGTGCGGCGCGGCAGCGGTGCGGTACAGCTGACTGACCGGGTGCGCTTTTGTGCCGGAGACGGATGCTTCTGGCAGGAGATTGTGCCGGAACGGCCCCGGCAGCAGGAAGACAAACGGCCGGAAAGCCAGCCCTTTCAGCCGGAAAAACAGGCAGAATACTGCCTTGCGGGCGGCTGGAAGGTGACTGCAGGGCTTTTTACGGCTGATTTTGAAGAAAAAATACAAGTCGTTCATAAAAAAGACTTAAAAAATCAGGCGGATTATGCTAGAATAACTACGTTGTATGCTGGTCTTGTCCTGCGCACCCGCCAGCCGGGAGATGTCTACCGCCCGGCGGGGCGAAGTGTACACAACCGGCTGCGCAAGTGGATGAACGAAACGGGCATCCCGGCCAGCCAGCGCGATCAGCTGCCGCTGCTGGCGGCGGGCAGCGAAGTACTGTGGGTCTGCGGTGCGGGCTTTGCCGAGGGCCTTGCCCCGGATGCAGACACTGCGCAGGTGCTGCAGATGGAAATGGAACATAGGGAGGAAATAACATGAGTATGCATGATGATATCAAGACTGTTCTGGTCAGTGAAGAAGAGTTAAAGGCAAAGGTTGCTGAGCTGGGTGCCCAGATCAGCAAGGATTACGAGGGCAAGAACCTTGTTCTGGTGTCCATCCTCAAGGGCTCGGTGGTGTTTATGGCCGACCTGATGCGTGCGGTGAGCATTCCCTGCAGCATCGATTTTATGGTGGTGTCCAGCTACGGTGGCAGCAACACTGTTACCAGCGGCCTTGTAAAGATCATCAAGGATCTGGACGGTGATCTGTCCGGCAAGGATGTGCTGATCGTGGAGGATATTCTGGATACCGGCGTCACCCTCTCGAATCTGGTGCCCATGCTCAAGATGCGCAACCCCAACTCGGTAAAGATCTGCACCATTCTGGACAAGCCCAGCCGCCGCAAGGCCGATATCCAGCCTGACTACGAGGGCTTCCAGGTGCCGGACGAGTTCGTGGTGGGCTACGGTCTGGACTACGATGAAAAATACCGCAACCTGCCTTATGTGGGTGTGCTCAAGCCTGAAGTCTACGAGAAGTGATTTCTCACACTATAATTCATCCAAGAACTGGAGTTGATTTTTTTGCAATCCAAAAGACCCCGTTTCAATCCGCTGATCCTTGCTCTGGCGCTGGCGGCGGTGCTGATGGTCTGGTCGGTGCTGGGCGGCACCGGCTCTGCCAGCAGCTCTTCCATGGAATATTCCACGGTGGTGCATTATTTTGAAAGCCTGCAGGTCACGCAATTCTCGCTGGACCTGAACACCGGTGTCATCACCATGAACCTCAAGGAAGGCGGCAAAAATAACCTGCCCCTGCCCGATACCACGTCCCAGAGCACCACGCAGGCCACCGGCGGACTGCTGAGCGGTATGCTGTCCTCCTCGGATGAGGATACTGCTGCGCAGAAGAACAGCGACGGCACTGTGACTGTGCGCTACAAGCTGCCCTATGCATCTATGTTCGTCAAGTATGTGGGCGACTACATTGCCGCCTACGATGCCGCAAACCCGGATGCTCCCATGGTGTACGATTATACCCCTGTCAAGGAAAACATCCCATGGATGGAGATCCTGTTCTATCTGGCAATGCTGGGCTGCACCGGCTTCCTGCTGTTCTCCATGATGCGCGGCGGTGCTGGCGGCGGCGGGATCATGAACGTTGGCAAAGCCAAGGTGAAGGACGAGCACGAGAACCAAAAGACAGCCACCTTTGCCGATGTTGCCGGTGAGGACGAGGAAAAGGAAGAGCTGAAAGAGGTCGTAGAGTTCCTGAAAAGCCCGGAGAAGTTCAACACTCTGGGTGCACGCATTCCCCACGGCGTGCTGCTGGTAGGCCCTCCGGGCACCGGCAAGACCCTGCTGGCCCGCGCCTGCGCAGGCGAGGCCGGTGTGCCCTTCTATTCCATTTCCGGCTCTGACTTTGTGGAAATGTACGTCGGCGTGGGTGCATCCCGCGTGCGTGACCTGTTCGATAAGGCCAAGAAGTCCATGCCTTGCATTATCTTCATTGATGAGATCGATGCTGTGGGCCGTCAGCGCGGTGCCGGTCTGGGCGGCGGCCACGATGAACGCGAGCAGACCCTGAACCAGCTGCTGGTGGAAATGGACGGCTTTGAGGCCAACGACGGCATCATCGTCATGGCGGCCACCAACCGTGCCGACATTCTGGATAAGGCTCTGCTGCGTCCGGGCCGCTTTGACCGTCAGGTCTATGTGGGCCTGCCGGATGTCAAGGGCCGTGAGGAGATCCTCAAGGTCCACACCAAAAAGAAGCCGCTGGCCCCGGATGTCTCTCTCAGGGTCATTGCACAGCGCACCGCAGGCTTTGCGGGCGCAGACCTTGAGAACCTTGTCAACGAAGCGGCTCTGCTGGCTGCACGCCGCAACCGCAAGGCCATTACCATGGAGGATATCGAGGAAGCTTCCATGAAGGTGATGGCCGGCCCGGAGAAGAAGAGCCGCGTTGTGACCCCGGAGGAAAAGAAGCTGACTGCTTACCACGAGGCAGGCCACGCTGTGGCGGGCTTCTACTGCAAGCATCATCCCCGTGTGCACGAGATCACCATTATCCCGCGTGGTCAGGCTGGCGGCTACACCATGTACCTGCCCGAGAAAGACCGCAGCTACGTGACAAAGGGCGAAATGTTCGAGGATATCGTTTCCAGTCTGGGCGGCCGCGTGGCCGAACAGCTGATCCTGGAGGATATCTCCACCGGTGCTTCCAATGATCTGCAGCAGGCCACCAACATTGCCCGCCAGATGATCACCAAGTACGGCTTCTCGGAGCGGCTTGGCCCTGTGGTGTACGGTACCTCGCAGGAGGAGACCTTCCTGGGCCGCGATCTGGGTCAGGGCAAGGGCTACAGCGAGACCACCGCTGCCGAGATCGACGGCGAGATGCGGGATATCATCGATGAAGCCTACGAGACCTGCCGCCGCACCCTGACCGAGCACATCGATCAGCTGCACGCGCTGGCACAGGCCCTGATGGAACGCGAGAAGCTCAACGAGCAGGAGTTCAACACCATTATGGCGGGCGGCACACTGCCCCCGCGTGAAGGCGATGAGCCGAAGCCGGAACAGCCTGCTCAGACCGTGCAGGCTGCCCCTGCAGAGACCGCTCAGCAGGCCGAAACTGCTGAACCTGCAGAGACCGCTGAGCCTGCGGAGCAGGCCGAAACGGTCCAGCCGCTGCCGGAGACCGCTGCACCGGAAACGCCGGATGCACAGGACCCGCAGAACTGATTTGATCCAAACGGAAAGGAGCGAGTGTCGTGGAGGAAAATTTTAACCCGGTCGCACGGACCCGCGCAAACTATTACACCCCCGGCAGCCCGGTGCAGTTCGTCTGCGTGGAGCTGCTCAAGGGTGATGTCAGCGGGGAGCACGCGGTCTGCCTGACCTTCAAGAATATTTCCAAGGTGACCCTGACCGCGCTGGAGATCCACTTCAAGTGCAAGGGCGTGGACGGCGTGATCCTGTGCGAGGACCGGTTCGAGTACCGTGACTTGGAAGTAAAGCCCGGCGAACTGTTTGGCATGGACGATGCGGTGTTCGTTACCGCAAAGGCCATCACCAGCGTGGATGTTTCGCTGTGCAACGTGTACAACGGCAAGCGGGTGGTGCATCTGGACGGCATCAAGCGCGTGCGCCTGCCTGCCCCCAAGCGCCTATCTGCTGAGCTGGAAAAGGCGCTGGAGACCCGCATGAACCGCCCGGAGCTGAAGTATCAGCCGCAGGTGTTTGAAAATGGCTGGTACTGCGCCTGCGGTGCCTTCCACCCGAAGGAGGAGGATACCGTGTACTGCTCGGAGTGCGGCTGCGACCGCATCCTGCTGCAGAACGCGCTGAACACCCTGCTACAGCCGGAACAGCCTGCCCAGACCGAGCCGGAACTGGAAACGCCTCTTGCCCCGCAGGCTGAAGAGCCTACCCGCATTATGGGCGCAGCGCCCGTGCAGGAGGAGCCGACCCGGATCATGGGTGCACCGTGCCGTGAAGCAGAACCACAGCCGGAAGAACCTGCTGCAGAGCAGACCCGTGTGATGGATGCCGGAATGCGGGCACAGTTCCCGGGCAGGGCATCCCATGCAGCTGCGGACGAAGGCACCCGTGTGATGCCTGCTGCAGCCCGCCGTGCACAGCCGATATCTCAGCAGCCGGAGCCTGCCTATGACGACGAGGAAGAATACGAGGACGAGCGCGACAGCGTGGCCGAAGCGCTGATCCGCTGGGTGCCGCCCATCACTGCCATTGTCTGTGCAGCAGTGGCACTGTGCGGCTTCGTGTATTACCAGTTCGTGCTGTAACACAAACAGCAGCGGAGAGGGCGGTATGCCTTCTCCGCTTTTTTGTATGCCAGAAGAAGGGAGAACCATTATGCCGGAAGAAGCCTTACAGGCTGCCTTTGAGATCAAGACTGCCTGCGATGAGATCAGCCGCCGCCTGCTGCGCTGGCACTGGGAGCACAAACCCGGTGCGCACAGCTTGGGTGCATTGCTGGATCACGTTGCACAGCGCCAGCAGGAAAGCCCGGACTACTACGACCGTATGCCGGATCTTTCCGGCAAAAACAGCTGGCAGCAGCTGGATACCACCATTTGTATGCGGGTTCTGCTGGACCCGGAAAAGGATGCCGCCAAACCGCTGGACCTGCTGGGCAATACCAGCAATCCGGGTGCGGCCCGCCGCGCCTGCAATGCTGTGCGCACCGCCCGCAACGAAGCCGCCCACGCCACCGATCACACCGATGCCGCTCAGGCGGCGATCCTGTTCAACGAGGCGGTGGAGAGCTTGGAAGACGGCTATGTGGGCACGGCTTTCCGCGAGAATGAACTTGCCCGCTATTACCGCGATGCAGAAAATTATCTGGCACGCTGCGGCGCAAAGGAGCCGATCGCATCCAGCCGTGCGCCGGAAGAAAAAACGGCTGCGCACGAGCCAGCCCGCCAGAGCACAAAGCAGGGCCAGAACCGCAGCGCCCAGAGCCGCAAAACGGCCGGCAGCCGTTCCTCCGGCAGCAGAAGCACCACAGCGCGCAGCAGCTCGGCCAAAAGCCGCAGCACGGCAGGCCGCAAAAAGAAACAGAGAAGAACTGGCAATAAAACCGTGTTTATCGTTCTGCTGGTGGTCCTGCTGCTGGGGCTTGCCGTGCGTGCATGGAGCATGGGCGCAGCCTGACCGCCTGTAATGCCCTGCTTCTCAGAAAAAAGCCGTCTTTTGTACACAGTTGCCAGAAAAACAAAAATGCGTTCGGAATAAACCGGGAAAAGCGCATCTTGCGGGATGGATGAAAGCGGTTTATAATAAGCATGAAAACGTTTACACATAACAATGCATCCCAAAAGAGAGAAGTACTGCAAATGACCATCAGTGATATTGCAAAAATGGCGGGTGTATCCAGTGCGGCGGTCAGCCGCTACCTGAACGGAGGCCCCCTGAGCGAACAGAAGAGGGCTGTCATCCACGAGGTAGTGGAAAAGACCGGCTACCGCCCGGATACCGCCGCCCAGACTCTGCGCACCGGAAAAGTGAATCAGGTTGGGGTGATTGCTCCCAGCATCGGCTCCCAGTCGGTGGGGCAGATCACGGCAGGCATTGCCAGTGAGCTGGATGCAAAGAGCTATCTGATGCTGCTGGGAAACACCGAGCTGGACGCTCAGCGGGAATTGGGCTATCTGACTGCCATGCAGCGCAACCACGTGGCGGGCATCATCCTACTGGGCAGCTATTATACTCCTCAGCTGGCGCAGGCGCTGAAAAACTGCCGTGTGCCGGTGGTGGTAACAGGCCAGCGTTTTCAGGATGTGGCCTGCGTGTACAACGACGACCGCACTGCAGCCCGGGAACTTGCCCAGCGGATGCTGGACCATGGCCGCAAAAGGATCGTTTATATTGGCGGTACAGAGCGGGACGATGCCACCGGCGTGCAGCGCCGTGAGGGCGTGCAGGATGCGCTGAACGCTGCCGGACTGAACGGCGAACAGATGCCCCGCATCTGCTGTAACGCCTTTACCATGGAGGAGGGCCAGCGCTGCATGCAGGAACTGCTGGTGCGCTGCCCGGATCTGGACGGTGTGGTCTGCGTGACTGACACGGTGGCCTTTGGTGCCATGCGTGCCCTGCGGGAAGCAGGACGGCATGTGGGGCAGGATGTGGGTCTTGCAGGCGTTGGCGACAGCTGGGCTGGCAGCATGATGGAACCGGGGCTGGCCACGGTGCGCTTTTACCAGAAGCAGGTGGGGCAGGAGGCTGCCCGGATCCTGCTGCAGATGCTGGAAGAAAATGGGAGCAGCGGGCCTGTGCGTCAGGTGACGCTGGGCTATCAGATCGTGGAGCGAGGCTCCCTTTGATGATAAAGGATAAAAGTATGGGTCGTAAGCTGATTTTTCTGGATATTGACGGCACGCTGCTGCCGCCGGGTGATATGCTCATCCCGGAAAGCACTCTGGCTGCACTGGATCGCGCCAGAGCAAACGGACACAAGCTGTTTTTGTGCACCGGCCGCAACCACCGCATGACCGAACCGCTGCTGCGGCACGACTGCTTTGCGGGCGCAGTGTGCAGCGCCGGCGGCTATGTGCTGTGCGATGGAAAGACTCTGGTGGATATCCCCATGGAGCCGCAGCAGGCTGAAGGCGTGCGCGCGGCGCTGGAACGCAATGGCGTGGAGTGCACGCTGGAAGCCCGGGATGCCACCTTTGGCGGAAGCAAGATGGCTGAGAGGTGGAAATTTATCCACAAAAAGAACGATGCACCGCTGAACAGCGAAGCAGAACGCTGGCGCAAAGCCATGGAAGAGGGCATGTCCATCCTGCCGCTTTCCGATTACAAAGGGGAACCGCTGTATAAGATCGTGTTCATTGCCGACCACGAGAGCGACCTTGCCGAGGCAAAGCAGCTCTATGCCGACCAGTTCGTGTTCTGCGAAAGCAAGCTGGACCGCCTGACCGATGGCTTTGTGAATGGTGAGCTCATCAACCGCAAATTTGATAAGGGCACCGGAATCAAGGCCATCTGTGATCATCTGGGCTGCACGCTGGCGGATACCATCGGCTTTGGTGACAGCGATAATGACCTGCAGATGACCGATGTTGTCGGCATCAGTGTGTGCATGGCCAATGGCTCCGAAAACCTGAAAAAGCGGTGCGACCGCATTGCTCCCTCGGTATACGAGGACGGCATTGCAAAGGAGTTCAAGGCGCTGGGTCTGATCTGAAAAAAACAACAAAGGCTGCGGCAGGGATAAGACCCGGGCCGCAGCTTTTTTGCTGCCACAGGGTTTTATAAAACGGAAAAACGTGGTAGAATAAACCAGAATGCCGGGTTCAAAGCCCGGCAAAAAGGGAGGAATTGAAATGCGTTCCGTTCTGGAAGTATGTGTGGACAGCACTGCCAGTGCACTGGCAGCAAAGCGCGGCGGTGCCAGCAGGCTGGAACTGTGTGCCGACCTGATCGTGGGCGGTACAACGCCCAGCCTTGCGCTGGTGCGTCAGGTCAAGGCGGAGACCGGCCTGCCGGTGCGTGCTCTGCTGCGGCCCCGGTTCGGAGATTTCTGTTACGATAGCTACGAGCTTGCCCAGATGGAACAGCTGGCCGCAGAGCTGGTGGAGGCCGGGGCGGATGGTATCGTGACCGGTGTGCTGACCCCGGAAGGGCAGCTGAATGCGGATGCCATGCGGCCCATTTATGCGGCGGCGCGTAGGGCAGCGGAAAAGGCAGGCCGTCCGGTGGCGTGTACCCTGCACCGTGCCTTTGATGTCAGCGCCGACCCCTTTGCGGCACTGGAAACGGTCCGGAGCATGGGCCTTTGTACCATCCTCACCAGCGGGCAGGCGGCGAGTGCCCCAGAGGGAGCGGAGCTTCTCGGCCGACTGGTGGAGCGGGCAGGGGACAGCGTGGAAATTCTGGTAGGTGCCGGTGTCACGGCACAAAACATCCCGGCACTGGCCGCACAGACCGGGGCACATGCGTTCCACCTTTCTGGCAAGCAGGTGCTGCAAAGCCGCATGACCTTCCGCCGCGAGGGTGTGCCCATGGGGCTGCCGGGCTTTTCAGAGTTTGAGGTATGGCAGACGGGTGAAGAAAACATCCGTGCTGCACGGCAGGCACTGGATGCGATGAAGAACAACTAAAACGAAAGCGCTCTCCCAACGGAAACCCGGTGGGAGAGCGCTTTTTTATGATGATGAATTTGAAGGGTGAAGATAGCTTAGTAATGTAGCTCGTCGCCGGTCAGTGCTTCCAGCACCGGCAGCATGGCAGCGGCCTCGGCCTTGGCGGCGGGCAGATCCATATCGCGGTAGTTGCCGCACTCCACTTCGCTGGCCCCGGGCACAGCGCCCTCAAAGCCAGCCATGAAGCGGAAGGATTCCACCGTCAGCTCCAGTGCCTCGGCGGGGGTCAGGCCGCGGGTGAGCAGATAGAAGCCGGTGCGGCAGCCCATGGGGCCAACGTAGATCACGCTGTCCTGAAAGGCGCTGTTGCGTGCATAGGTGGCAAACAGATGCTCCAGCGTGTGGGCGGCACCGGTGGACAGGTAATCGCCGTGATTGGGCCTTTTCATGCGGATGTCCCAGGTGAGAACATCGCCGTCCTGACGGCTCAGATACATGCCGCGGTCCAGTTTGGTATGGTCAACACAGAAGCTTGCAATGCGTTCCATGATCTTCTCCTTTGGCTTATGCCTGCAGGCGCTGCACGCTGCCGTGCGCGCAGTCCACAGCGACCATCAGGCCGTCACGGATGTGGCTGGTGGCACCGGCAGCACCCACAACGGTGGGCTTGAGCAGGGCCTTGCCGGCAATGGCGGCATGGCTGTTCAGGCCCGGCTCTTCCACCACCAGAGCGGCGGCGTCGCGCACATAGCTCAGCATTTCGTTGCTGGTGGAGGGCACCACCAGCACCATGCCGGGCTTGAACTTTGCACGCACCTCTTCCAGCGTGCGGCAGACGCAGGCCTTGCCGGTGGCGCTGGTCACGTCGGCATTCTCGCGGCCAACGCCCACACCGGTAGCCAGACAGTTGCCTACCATGTGGATCTTGATCATGTTGGTGGTGCCGGACACGCCCACAGGCACGCCTGCGGTCACAACGGCCAGCTCACCGTTGTGCAGGTAGCCGTTCTCCTTGGCCAGAGAGGTGGACATCTCGATCAGCTCATCAGTGCTGTGTGCCAGAGGCATCATCAGCGGGGTGATGCCCCAGCTCAGGGCCAGCTGACGCTGCACCTGCTCCTTCATCACGCAGGCGATGATGGGCTGCTCCGGGCGGTACTTGCTCAGCAGACGGGCGGTGTTGCCGGACTCGGACACCGTAACGATGGCGGCAGCATTCACGTCCTTGGCGGTCAGGCAGGCAGCATGTGCAGTTGCATCGCTCACGCTGATCTTGCCGGTGTTCTCGGCGAGGGGCGCAAAGCGGGAGTGATTCTCCTGCTCGGTGCGCTCAGCAATGGCAGACATGGTCTTGAGGGCCTCCACCGGATAAGCACCGGCAGCAGTCTCGCCGGAAAGCATGATGGCAGAGGTGCCGTCGTAGATGGCATTTGCCACGTCGGAGATCTCGGCGCGGGTGGGGCGGGGGTTCACGATCATGCTGTCCAGCATCTGGGTAGCGGTGACGATGGGCTTGCCAAAGGAGAAGGAGCGCTCGATGATATTCTTCTGAATGCCGGGCAGCTCGGTAAAGTCAATCTCAACGCCCAGATCGCCGCGGGCCACCATGACAGCATCGGCTGCAGCCAGAATGCTGTCGATGTTGTTCACGCCCTCACGGTTCTCGATCTTGGCGATGATGCGGATATCGGAATCATACTCGTTGAGCAGGTTGCGGATATCGTACACATCCTGTGCGGTGCGCACGAAGGAAGCAGCGATGAAGTCAAAGCCCTGCTGTGCGCCGAAGATGATATCGTCGCGGTCGCGCTGGCTCATATACGGCATGGACAGATGCACGCCGGGCACATTGACACCCTTCTTGTTCTTGATCTTGCCGTTGTTCAGCACCTTGCACACGATGTCGGTGTCGTTCACGGTGACGATCTGCAGCTTGATCAGGCCGTCGTCCAGCATGATGGTGCCGCCGGGCTGCACATCCTGCGGCAGGTCCTTATAGGTGATGGAGCAGATCTCCTTGGTGCCTTCCACCTCGCGGGTGGTCAGGGTGAAGGTCTGGCCGGTTTCCAGCATTTCAGTGCCGTTCTTGAAGTCCTTCAGGCGGATCTCGGGGCCCTTGGTGTCCAGCAGGGCAGCGACCGGCTTGCCCAGCTCTTCACGGATGGCCTTCAGCTTTTCAAAGCGGCCCAGATGCTCCTCGTGAGAGCCGTGGGAAAAATTAAAACGGGCAACATTCATGCCGTTGGCGACCAGCTCGCGCAGAACGCCTTCCTGATCGGTGGACGGGCCCAGAGTGCAGATGATCTTTGTTTTTCTCATATACTTTTACTACCTCCAACTACAACTTCACATTCTCTATTTTGCGGCAGGCTGTCCGCTGTCATACAGGCAGCTGCACGCGGCCAACGGGAAAAATCCCATGCTGTGGTACAAAAGCAGAAAAGTTCTGCTGTTCAAAACTTTTTCCATTTACTATTATATCCGCTTGGATACAATAGGGCAAGAAAAAATTCAAGCTGCGCTGCAATTTTTTTGGCAGCCAAGATGCCTTTGTCACGAAATAACGCAGCAACGAATAAAAACGCAAAAACGCTTCGCCGGATTGTGAACGAAATGACGAACATTTTGGTGAAAATGACGGATATTTGCAGCACAGCAAAAACGCTTGCATCCGGCACAGGATTTGCTTATAATGATAAGTAAAGATAGTATCACTTATCCGGGGCAGGTCCCCGGAAGAAATGGAGAAAAAACGATATGGAAAAGCGTGTTTTTCTGATCGTCCTCGACAGCTTTGGCATTGGCGCAGAGCCGGATGCCGCCGCCTTTGGCGACGAGGGCACCAACACCCTGGGTGCCATTGCAAAACACCCCAACTTCAACTGCCCCAACCTGCAAAAGATGGGCATGTTCAACATTGATGGCGTGACCGCAGGCGAAAAGACCGCAGCGCCCATCGGCTCCTTTGCCCGCCTGCAGGAGCAGAGCATGGGCAAGGATACCACCATTGGTCACTGGGAGATCGCCGGTGTGGTAAGCCCCAAGCCGCTGCCCACCTTCCCGAACGGCTTCCCGGATGAGCTGATCCACGAGTTTGAGGAAAAGACCGGCCACAAGGTGCTGTGCAACAAGCCTTACTCCGGCACGCAGGTGCTGAAGGATTACGGCGAGCAGGCCATGAAAGAAAACGCCCTTATCGTTTACACCAGTGCCGACAGCGTATTTCAGGTGGCCGCCAACGAAGAGCTGGTGCCGGTGCATGAGCTGTACCGCTACTGCGAGATCGCCCGCGAGATGCTCAAGGGCGAGTACGGCGTGGGCCGCGTGATCGCACGCCCCTTCCTGGGCCACACTGCGGATACCTTCTACCGCACCACCAATCGCCACGACCTGAGCCTCAAGCCGCCCCGCGCTACCATGCTGGATCTTCTGAAAGATGCTGGCAGGGATGTGATCGCTGTTGGTAAGATCTTTGACATCTTCGACGGTGAGGGTGTGACCGAGAAGATCAAGACCACTGGCAACACCAATGGCATCGCCTTTACCAAGGCCCTGCAGACCCGCGACTTTGAGGGCCTTGCCTTTGTGAATCTGGTGGACTTCGATATGCTCTACGGCCACCGCCGCGATGTAGCAGGCTATGCCGCCGCTGCCACCGAGTTTGACAAGTTCGTGGCCGACTTCATCCCCGGAATGCGGGAGGGCGATCTCCTCATGGTCACCGCTGATCATGGCTGCGACCCGTCCTATACCAAGACCACCGACCACACCCGCGAGTATGTGCCGTACCTGATCTGCGGCAAGGGCGTGAAGCCTGGCGTTGACCTTGGCACCCGTCTGTGCTTTGGCACCATCGCCCAGACCATCTGCGAGTATCTTGATGTGGATGCTTCCTCTCTGGACGGCAAGAGCGTCTGGAACGAGATCAAGGCATAATTATTTTGAATGAGAAAGCCGCCTGCATTGGTTCAAGATGCAGGCGGCATTTTTATGCAGTTTATCGGCACGGACTTTCTGGTGAAAAAGCAAAACAGGAAACGACCGCAGTCGTTTCCTGTTTTGCAAATAAAATAATATTTCCGCGATAGAGTCCGGAGCTTGCGCGGAGGACATTTCAAATCGTCAGGCCGCGTCGTTCTGCTGCGAAGCAGCATCCTGAATGGCACCCCAGATGGAGGAAGCCGCATTGTAGATGGACGATGCAGCCTGTTCCACCTCTTCCTGCGTGGGCAGGGAGATAGACGGGGCTTCGGCAGGTGTGTCCCCGCCGGTCTCGCCCTCGGCGGGAGCTTCCGGCTCCGGCGTCTGGGTGTCGGCAGGCTGCTCTGCATCTGCAGGCTGGTCAGCCGGGACGGTCTCTTCCGGCAGGCTGTCGGCGGGCACTTCCTCGGGAACGCTCTCGGCAGGCACCTCCGAAACAGCGGCGTTCGGGTCGGTGGTGGGGGTGAACACATCGGTCTTTTCCGGCTTCTGGGTGGTGTCGGCAACGGTGCCCTCACCGCCCAGCACGGACGCGATCATTTCCCTGGCCTTGCTCACAGAAGCATCATCCGGTTTCATGACGTAGAGCTTCTGTCCCTTGGCAGAGTAGCACTTGGTGCTGCTGGAGCTTGTGCCGGTGACGGTATAGCTTTCAATATCCCACTCGGCAAAGTCGCTCAGCTGCATCCGCACCAGCGCACTGATCTGATCCTGTGAAAAGCTGGTCACAAAGCAGTCGGCTGCGGCATCCATGATCTTGGAAAAGCCCATCAGCAGGGCAGGGGACTTGATCTTGTTCAGCATGGCATCGATCACCTTCATCTGGTTGATGCCGCGCTGGATATCGCCGGATGCAAAGGCGTGACGCTCACGGGCAAAGGCCAGAGCGGCCTTGCCGTCCAGATGGTTCCAGCCCTCCACAAAGGTGGTGGGGTCATAGTAGCCGGGGCTGCCCACAGAAGTGAACGCCTGATCGGAGTAGACATCCACGCCGCCCAGCGCATCGATGATGCTGATGAAGCCCGCAAAGTTGATGCGGATGTAATGGTCCACATTGACGCCGTACAGATTGCCCAGTGTGGCCATGCTGGTTTCCACGCCGTACAGACCGGCGTGAGTCAGCTTATCCTTGCTGTCAGTGCCGGCAAGGTCTACGTAGTAGTCGCGCGGGGTGTTGATCAGGGCCACCCTCTTGGTGACAGGGTTCACGGCAGCAAGGATATTCACGTCGCTGCGGGCATTTTCGGTCAGCTCGCCGCGGGTGTCCACGCCGCTGAGGTAGATCACAAAGGGCTCCTTGGTGATCTTGTTGGCCTCGGCACCGGTGAGCAGGCCAGAGGTCATGCTGCCCAGGGCAGAAAGGCCCTGCTGGGCCCAGAAGCAGCCCAGCGCCATGGCAGCGCACAGGAACACCGAAAATACCCGGGCCACCTTGCCGGGAACATTGTACTCCTGACAGCGCTTTACCAGCAGCCACAAAAGCGCCAGCAGCGCGGCCAGAATGACCAGATACAGCACCGGCAGCATCTGGGTGCGCCACAGCTGCACCAGTGCCAGAATGCTTAAAATACCTTGTAAGATCAGCAAAATTTTCCCCCACTTGGAAGGTACTGCCACGGCTCCATCCACGGGCGGATGGGCCTTGGGCGGTACGGGTGTGTTGTGGCCGCTGCGCGGCGGCTTCTGGGGAGGCTGGGCCGGAGGCGGTGTGCTGGGCTGTTCCGGCGGCAGCTCGGAAAAAAACGCCGAGCTGTCTACCTCGATGGGCGCAGTATCCTCAGTGCCTTCCTTGCGGCTGATGTGCCGCAGAGAACGGTAATCTTCGTGGGAACGATCGTTTTCATCCATCATTCAAAACCACTCCTTTTTGTCAGGAAACAGGTACAATGGTCAGCACTGCACGGGCCGGAAGGCAGGTGGCGGTCTGATCTTCGTTGGAAAGCCAGCCAAAGCCTTCACAGATGTGATCCGGGCAGGGCGAATCCACGAACCGGGCTGCACCGTCCTTGATCTGAATGTGGACGGTATAGTAACCGGTGTCCACATCATAGGTCTCATCCACGTCCAGCGGCAGGTTCATGGTGGTGTTGTTGTCGCCGTAGATCAGCTCGGCCCGCAGCCCGGAGCCGGAAGCGTGCACGCGGCGCACCACCAGCAGCACAGCGGCAATGGCCAGAATGACCACGGCAAAGAGAAGATTGGTAAGCAGCTTTTTGTTTTTCATGCGTTAATCCTTGATCTGTAATTGTTCCAGCTCGGCCAGCCACAGTGCGGCACAGGCATCGCTGGGCATCCGCCAGTCGCCGCGGGGCGAAAGGGTCACGCTGCCCACCTTGGGGCCGTCGGGCAGGCAGCTGCGCTTGAACTGCTGGGCAAAGAATCGCCAGTAGAAGTTGCGCAGCCACTTGTACAGCACACTGTCCGGGTACTCCGGCCGGCCTGCGAATGCAGTCTTTGCCAGCCGGAAGATCTTGGCCGGGCCAAAGCCGAAGCGCAGCACCTGATACAGGTAGAAATCGTGCAGCTCGTAGGGTCCCACAAGGTCCTCGGTCTTCTGCGCGATCTCGCCGTCCTTGGCAGGCAGCAGCTCCGGGGAGACGGGCGTATCCAGAATATCCAGCAGCACCGTGCGCAGAGCATCGGTGGCGGCAATGTCGGCTTCGTAGCGCACAAGGTGGCGCACCAGCGTTTTGGGCACACCGGCGTTCACACCGTACATGCTCATGTGGTCGCCGTTGTAGGTGGCCCAGCCCAGCGCCAGCTCCGAAAGGTCGCCGGTGCCCACTACAAGGCCTCCGGTGCGGTTGGCGGTGTCCATCAGCTCCAGCGTGCGCACGCGGGCCTGACCGTTTTCAAAGGTGACATCCAGCACGCTCTCGTCCTGACCGATGTCCGCAAAATGGCTGTGCACGGTGTTGGCGATATCGATCTCTTTAAAGGAGACCTGCAGCTCATCGCACAGGATCTCTGCGTTGCTGCGGGTGCGCTTCGTGGTGCCAAAGCAGGGCATGGTCACAGCCAGCACATCCCGGGCGGGGCGGCCCAGCTGTTTCATGGCACGCACGGCCACCAGCAGCGCAAGACAGCTGTCCAAGCCGCCGGAAATGCCGATAACGGCGGTTTTTGCGTGGGCGTGTTCCAGCCGCTTTGCAAGGCCGTCGGCCTGCATCTTCAAAATAAGCTCACAGCGCTCGGCGCGGCGCTTGGGGTCGCTGGGTACAAAGGGTGCGGGATCGATCCAGCGGGTCAGCGTGGTCTCTGCCGGTTCCAGATCGAACTCCACGGTCTGGTAGCCCTCGCCGCTCAGCTCAAAACTGGTGTTGCGGGCACGCTCGGCTTCCATGCGCTGGCAGTCGATCTCGGTCTCGGCACAGCCGCCGTCAAAGGGAGCGTTCTCAGAGAGGATGGTGCCGTTCTCGGCAATGAGGTCGTGGCCGGCGAACACCATGTCCTGCGTGCTCTCACCGTGCCCGGCGGAAGCATACAGGTAGCCGCACAGCAGGCGGGCAGACTGGTTGGACACCAGCGCCCGGCGGTACTCGGCCTTGCCGACGGTCTCATCGCTGGCGGAAAGATTTGCGATCACGGTCGCACCGGCCAGCGCGTGGAAGGTGGAGGGCGGCAGGGCACTCCACAGATCCTCGCAGATCTCCACGCCCAGCACAAAGCTGGGCATCTGGCGGCAGCGGAACAGCAGGGAGGTGCCAAAGGGCACCCGCTGACCACACACCTCCACCAGCTCCACCTCGGTGCTGCCCGGGGTGAACTGGCGCTTCTCGTAGAACTCGCCGTAGTTGGGCAGATAGGTCTTGGGCACAAGACCCAGAATGCGGCCATGGCATAGCACGGCGGCGCAGTTGTACAGCTTGCCGTGCACCAGCAGCGGCAGGCCCACCAGCGTGACAACGTCCAGTGCTTTTGTTTCATCAAGCAGGGTGCTCAGGGCATCCAGTGCACCGGTCTGCAGCGTGCGCTGCAGAAACAGGTCGCCGCAGGTATAGCCGGTCAGGCAGAACTCGGGGAACACGGCCAGCTTTACGCCGCGGGCTGCAGCTTTGCGCAAAGCATCCGTGATCTGCCGGACATTATAGGCGCAGTCGGCCACCCGCAGTGCGGGAGAAAGGGCGGCTGCTTTCAAAAAACCATCTTTCATCGGAGGATTTCACATCCTGTCTTTCTTAGTTGACTGCAATTTCCTGCAGTGCACATAGTATACCACAAACAGACCCAAACGGGAAGTAAAAGAACAATGACAAAAACAAAACAGCCGCGCTCTCTCCATCTCGCACTGCCCGACGGAGAAAGCGGGCAAGACAAAAAATAAAAAATCCCACACAAAAATGTGCGGGAATCAAAGACTGAAAAATGGAAAACGAGATAGACCGTAAGCCGGGTTCTGTATTAAACGACGATCTGTCTAGACCTGCCATTGCTGACAGGTTCGTGCCGCCTTCGGGACACGCGAGCAGCGCTGTACGTCCCATATAGGCGTTGCTTCCGGTAGGGTTTACAAAGCCGCATGGTCACCCATGCGCTGGTGAGCTCTTACCTCGCCGTTTCATCCTTACCGCATTGCTGCGGCGGTTTGTTTTCTGTTGCACTTTCCCTAAGGTCACCCTCGGCTGCCGTTAGCAGTTACCGTGCTCTGTGAGGCCCGGACTTTCCTCAGAGCGGTCAAAGCCGCCCCGCCGCCGTATGTTCCACTCGTTTTCCGCTCCTCATGATACCATAAAAAAGCAGGATTTGCAAGTAGAAGCCTTTTTTGATATAATATCTTATATATTTTTATGTTTTTTGCGCAGGAGGTGGGGGTGCATATGCGGCTGTTTTTTACGGTGCCCGATACGCCGCAGACCCAAAACGGAGTGCTTCTGCGCAATTTTCTGCGCCAGTGTGCCGTTTCTACCGACCTTGCCCGTGCAGTCAAGTTCCGGGGCAGCGGCTTTTTTGCGGATGGAGAGCCTGTCCTTGCCAACCGCAGGGTGTACCCGGGGCAGACGGTCAGCTTTGAGCTGCCGCCGGAAGGGGAAGGCGTGGCCCCGCAGCCGGAGATCCCGGTAAACGTGGTCTATGAGGATGCCTTTGCAGTGGTGCTGGAAAAGCCGCCGCATCTGGCCGTGCACCCCACCCTGAACTACCCCTACGATACCCTTGCCAACGGGTATGCGGCATGGGCTGCGCAGCAGGGCATCAGCCCGGTGTTCCGCCCGGTGAACCGCATCGATAAGGACACCAGCGGCCTTGTTCTGGCTGCAAAGCACGCCTATGCTGCGCCGCTGCTGGCCCGGAATGTGGAAAAACTCTACTATGCCGTTGTGGAGGGAGAGCTGCCGCTGGGTCCGGGCGTGATCGACGCGCCCATTGGCCGCCAGGCGGAGAGCATCATTGGCCGCTGCGTGACCCCGGACGGCAAGCCCAGCCGTACCGAGTATACCATATTAAAGGCAGAAAACGGCCTGAGCCTTG
This sequence comes from Faecalibacterium faecis, assembly GCF_040096475.1. Classification (NCBI taxonomy): domain Bacteria; kingdom Bacillati; phylum Bacillota; class Clostridia; order Eubacteriales; family Oscillospiraceae; genus Faecalibacterium; species Faecalibacterium faecis. Next base: position 83,064 of record NZ_JBBMEP010000001.1, read on the forward strand.
CAGCCTGTGTGCCGGTAACGGGCCGCACCCATCAGATCCGGGTGCATTTTGCGTCCATCGGCCACCCGCTGGCTGGGGATGACCTTTACGGCGGGAGCCGGGAGCGCATTGGGCGGCAGGCGCTGCACTGTGCAAGGCAGAGCTTCTGGGTGCCGGTGTACACCCCGGTGGAGGGCGGAATCCGGGTGGAATGCCCGGCGAATGGAAATAACTGGAAGACTGCTGCGGCGGAAAGCCCGCTGCCGCAGGATATGAAACAGCTTTTTGGTGAAAAGTAAGTGAAAGAACCGCCCAAATTTTGTGACAATGCTTGTTTCAAAGACGGCAGGGTGTATAATAAAATAAGAATGTTGTGTGCATGAGCCTGCTGGAAAGGGCATGTGCGCCCAAGACCGCCGCCGTCTTATCCCGGCACCGTGTGTGCATTGGCGGCAAGGAAGGAGAAAAACCTTTTGATCGAAGACAAGACAAAGGAGCAGCAGCCCGCTTCACCGGTAAAACCGAAACGCGGCCAGAGGCTGCGCTCCCTTTGGGCACAGCTGCAATGCATGGGGCTTTTGCACCGGCACCGGCTGCGCCGTAAAACCCAGAATCATGTGAATGATTTTGGCAGAAAGCTTGCCCAGAATTCTGCCGTGCCAGTCATCGGGGAGACGCTGTATGCACTGGGCTATTCTACAGAGTATGGATTCGTCCGCGTTGGGCGCGGCCTGCGCAGCGGCTGGCTGTGGCTGTGGCAGGCATTTACGACACTGCTGGCAAATGCTGCGGCAATGGCGTTCCCGGGGGCAGCGCAGATGTTCCGGGACCTGTTCGGCCCGATCTGGCTGTTCTTCCGGGGCTGCGGTTCGCTGCTGGTGCACGCCCAACGGGTGCGGAAAGAAAAAGGCTTTGCCGCAGCCTGCAAAGCCAGCGTACATTATCTGGCCAGCGGCGTGCGCCGCAACCTGAAAACACTGCCGCGCATGGCCATGTATGTGCTGCCGGTGTGCGCACTGGCCGTTATGGTGACCGTGTTCAACCATACCGTCCGCCAGCCTTATGCGCTGGAGGTGCAGGTGAACGGCCAGACCGTCGGCTATGTAGCCAATGAGGATGTGTTCAACTCGGCCCGTGAGGCGGTGCAGGAGCGTATCAACTACGCAGACACCGACCATGCAAAGTGGACCGTGGAGCCTACCTACACCGTTACCGTGGCCCACAAGACCATGGATGAAAACGAGATGGCGGACGCGATCCTGAAGAGCGCCAGCGACGAGATCAGCGAGGGCACGGCCCTGTATCTGGATGGCGAGCTGACCGCAGTGTGCAGCGATGGTGTCAGCCTGCAGAGCTACCTGAGCAGCCTGCTGGAACCCTATGAGGACCCTGAGAACTCCAACGTGACCGTGGGCTTCAACAAGGAAGTCACGCTGGAAAACGGCATCTACTTCAACGACAGCTTTCAGGACGAAGCGGATGTGGAAAAGGAACTTTCCGGTGTGCAGCAGCAGGAAAAGATCTACACAGTGGGCGCAGGCGACACGCTATGGAGCATCGCCCAGAAAAACGACCTCACCTTCCGTGAGCTGTGCGAACTGAATACCAATTTCAAGGGCGCGCCCCTGAACGAGAAATCTAACATTCAGGCCGGTGATGAGCTGATCGTGACCAAGCAGGAAGCTACGCTGGAAGTGCGCATCACCAAGGTGGAAACCTGGCAGGAGGAGATTCCCTATACCACCGAGACCACCACCTCCAACGAGTACACGGTGGGTACCAAGAAAACGGTGCAGAACGGTGTGAACGGCCTGCGTCAGATCACGGCGCAGCGTGTTTATAACACCGATGGCATCCAGCTTTCTCAGAAGATCCTGAGCACGGAAGTGGTGCAGGAGCCTGTCACGGAAAAGATCGTGAAGGGCACCAAAAAGGTGACCAGCAGCACCAGCTACATCACCGGCAGCGGTCAGTTCATCTGGCCGGTGCCCGGCTACCGGAACTGCTCGCGCTGGTACGGCGGCAGCCACAAGGGTGTGGATATCTGTGCGGCTGCCGGTACGCCCATCTACGCATCGGCGGGCGGCACCGTGACCAAGGCCGGCTACAACAAGGCCGGTGCCGGTACGGGTTATGGCTACTCCATCATCATCAGCCACGGCAGCGGCTACACCACGGTGTATGCGCACTGTCTGTCGCTGGCGGTGCACTCTGGTCAGACGGTCAAGCAGGGCCAGCTGATCGGCTATGTGGGCAGCACCGGACGCTCCAGCGGCAACCACTGCCACTTTGAGATCCGCCGCAACGGCAGCTACATCGCGCCGCAGAATGTGTTCAACCGCAGAAAGTATAGGTAAAGGTAAGTTTGCAGAGGGCTTTTTCTCCGGAGAAGGCCCATCTGCTGTATTATGTAACAGAAAAGGAGAGATGATCTTATGTCTACCCCTCACATCAGTGCTGAAAAAGGCGACTTTGCAAAGACCGTCCTGATGCCGGGCGATCCTCTGCGTGCAAAATTCATTGCGGACACCTTCCTCAAGGATGTCCGTCAGGTGACCGGCGTGCGCGGCATGCTGGGCTTTACCGGCACTTACGAGGGCCGTCCCATCAGCGTGATGGGCAGCGGCATGGGCATGCCGTCCATTGGCATTTATTCCTATGAGCTGTTCAAGTTCTACGATGTAGAGAACATCATCCGCATCGGCTCTGCCGGCAGCTATACCGACAAGGCCAAGCTGTTTGACGTGGTGCTGGCCGCCGGTGCTGTGAGTGAAAGCAACTATGCCCGCGTGCAGAGCGGCTTTGAAGGGGACATCACGCTGCCCAGCCAGAGCCTGAACGACAAGCTGCGCGCTTCTGCCGCAAAGCAGGGCATCCCCCTCATCGAGGGAAACATCCACTCTTCGGATGTGTTCTACCGTCAGCCCTCCGATGCAAAGCCCACCTACTGGGAAAAGCTGCGCGACGAGCGCGGCTGCCTGTGCGTGGAGATGGAGAGCTTTGCCCTGTTTGCCAATGCACAGGTGCTGGGCAAGAACGCTGCCTGCCTGCTGACCATTTCCGACAGCTTTGTTTCGCCGGAAATCACCACGGCAGAACAGCGCCAGAAGAGCTTTACCGATATGATGAAGGTAGCACTGGGTGCAGAATACTAAGCGTTAAAAACGCATTTCAGCGCGGTTTGCCTGCAAAAGGGCTTGCCGCGCTGTTTTCGACCCCTGAAAACCAAAAAAGGAGTGACGGATATGACAAACCTGACCCTGGAAGAAAAGAAGGAGCTCATCCGCATGGCACTGGCTGCACGGGAAAAAGCCTATGTGCCCTACAGCGATTTTATGGTGGGCGCTGCCCTGCGCGCCAAGGATGGCCGCATTTTTACCGGCTGCAACGTGGAGAACGCTGCCTTTACCCCCACCAGCTGTGCAGAGCGCACGGCTCTGTTCAAGGCGGTGGCCGAGGGTGTGACCGAGTTCACCGACATTGCTGTGGTGGGCAGCCGCCGCGGCGAGGTGAACGAGCAGATCACTTCTCCCTGCGGGGTGTGCCGCCAGGCTCTGTTTGAATTCGGCGGGCCGGAACTGAACGTTATCATGGCAAAGACACCGGAAGACTTTATCGAGCGCAGCATGGACGAACTGCTGCCCTTCGGTTTTGGCCCCTCCAATGTGGCGGGCAACCGTGCCGTGAAGTGACGGGATAAAAGCGCAGAGGTGCACTGCAGGACAATAAAGTGACGGCAATACGTGCATTGTGTGCCAAAGCACAGAGAACGCACGGAACTACGGCAAATTTGTGCATAAATACTACTTTTGATAAAAACTTACAAAATTATTGTAAAGATTTTGTAATCGGAATTCGCTTGCATCTGACACGGCTTGCCGTTATACTTGAGCCAGTAAATGTGCAGTTCTGCGCATTTTATTTGTTTGACGCAATTTTATTAAAAATAAAAGGAGAGTTTGATTATGATGATTTCTCGTCGTAATTTCCTGGCTGTGGCTGGTGCCGCTGCCGCTGCCGCTGCTCTGACCGCTTGCGGTGGTTCTTCCGCTTCTTCTACCAGCACCGCTTCTTCCGCTGCTGCTTCTACTGCTTCCTCTGCTGCTGAGGGCGGTGAGAAGATCGTCAAGGTCGCTCTGACCTGCGATACCGGCACGATCGATGATGAGAGCTTCAACCAGGCATGCTGGACTGCTGTTTCCGGCTACATGGGCGATGACTGCCAGTACTACATTCCCGAGGCTGACGCTTCCGATGAGGACCGCGAGACCATGATCCGTCAGGCTGTCAACGACGGCGCTGATGTGATCGTCTGCGTCGGCTACCTGTACGGCGCTTCTCTGGCATGGGCTGCTGACCAGTATCCCGATGTCAAGTTCATCGCCATCGATGTGACGCAGGGCGATATCGGCACCGACGCTATCCCTGCTAACTGCTACTGCATCACCTTCAAGGAGGAGCAGGCAGGCTATCTGGCAGGCTACGCCATCGCAAAGGACGGCAAGACCAAGCTGGGCTTCCTGGGCGGCATGGCTGTTCCCGCTGTTATCCGTTACGGCTACGGCTTCGTGCAGGGCGCTGATGCCGCTGCTGCTGAGCTGGGCCAGAACATCGAGATCAACTACTTCTACGGCGGCCAGTTCTACGGCGATGCAAACATCACCTCCCGTATGGAGGGCTGGTACTCCAACGGCACTCAGGTCGTCTTTGCCTGCGGCGGCGGCATCTACACCTCCGCTGTTGAGGCTGCTCTGAAGAACAATGGCTACGTCATCGGCGTTGACGTTGACCAGAACTACATCGGTGCAAACGGCGTTGCAGATGGCACCTACGCTTATAACCCGTTCATCACCTCTGCTATGAAGGGCCTGTCCGAGGCTGTCAACACTGCTCTGGCTGATATCGATGCCGGCAGCTGGGACGACATCGCAGGTTCCAATGGCAACTTCGGTCTGGAGGACGGCGATTATATCGGCCTGCCCACCGATGCAGACAGCTGGAACTTCGAGTCCTTCACCACCGACGAGTACGAGGAAGTCAAGGGCAAGATCAAGAGCGGCGAGATCACTGTTGATAACAGCTCCGACGACGCTACCAAGCCCACCGTCAGCGAGTTCACCACCGTCAACTACATCCAGTAAGCTGTTGTCCGGCAGGCCTGCCTGCGGACGATCGATAGTTCTTTTCAAAGCGGGGCATCCTGTAACGGGGTGTCCCGCTTTTTTCTGTCTTCTATTGGCGTAATGCGGGAAAAATGCAGCGTACTCTTCGTGAAAAGAGTACAAAAGTAATACTATTATCTGTGCTTTCTGCCAAAAAGCAAAAAAGACATGTGCAAATTGCCGCAAATCAGGTATAATGGAACTTAAAGAAGTATCGGTGTCGAAACGACACGAAAGGAGAGTGAGCAGATTGGCAGAGGATTTTGTGATCGAAATGCTCCACATTACCAAGGAGTTCCCTGGAATCAAGGCAAACGACGATATCACCCTGCAGCTGCGCAAAGGCGAGGTACATGCCCTGCTGGGCGAGAACGGTGCCGGCAAAAGTACACTGATGAGCGTGCTGTTTGGCCTGTACCAGCCGGAAGCTGGTCAGATCCGCAAAAACGGCAAGGAGGTTGTCATCCGCAACCCCAATGATGCAAACGCACTGGGCATCGGCATGGTGCACCAGCACTTCAAGCTGGTGGAATGCTTCAGCGTGCTGGACAACATCATTCTGGGGGTGGAACCCAACAAGATGGGCTTTTTGCAGAAGGCCGAGGCACGCAAAAAGGTGATGGCCCTGAGCGAAAAGTACGGCCTGCGCGTGGACCCGGATGCACTGATCAGCGATATCTCTGTTGGTATGCAGCAGCGCGTTGAGATCCTGAAGATGCTGTACCGCGACAACGAGATCCTGATCTTCGACGAGCCTACCGCAGTGCTGACCCCGCAGGAGATCGACGAACTGATGGAGATCATGCGCGGGTTCAAGAAGGAAGGCAAGTCCATCCTGTTCATTACCCACAAGCTCAACGAGATCATGGCGGTGGCAGACCGCTGCACTGTTCTGCGCAAGGGCAAGTATATGGGCACCGTGGACATCAAGGACACCACCAAGGAAGAGCTTTCCCGCATGATGGTTGGCCGTGATGTGCAGCTGCAGGTGGACAAAAAGCCTGCCAACCCCGGCGAAGTGGTGCTGGATGTGGAAAACGTTACCATGCACAGCGCCCAGCACAAGAAGGATGCAGTCCGGAATGTCTCTTTTCAGGTGCACGCCGGTGAGATCGTCTGTCTTGCCGGTATCGAGGGCAACGGTCAGACCGAGTTCGTCTACGGCCTGACCGGTCTGGAAAAGATCAGCAGCGGCAAGATCACACTGGACGGCAAGGACATCACCAACGAGTCCATCCGTCAGCGCTCCAAGGACGGCATGAGCCATATCCCGGAGGACCGCCACAAGCACGGCCTTGTGCTGGACTATAGCCTGGAAAACAACATGGTGCTGCAGCGCTACTGGCAGCCCGAGTTCCAGAAGGGCGGCTTTATCCGCAGCGATAAGGTGCGCGAATACTCCGATAAGCTCATTGCCCAGTACGATGTGCGCAGCGGTCAGGGCAGCCTGACCACCGTGCGCAGCATGTCCGGCGGCAACCAGCAGAAGGCCATCATTGCCCGTGAGATCGATAAGGACCCGAAGCTCTTGGTGGCAGTCCAGCCAACCCGCGGTCTGGACGTTGGTGCAATTGAATACATCCACCGTCAGATCGTGGCCGAGCGCGATAAGGGTACGGCCGTGCTGCTGGTCAGTCTGGAGCTGGACGAGGTGATGAACCTGTCCGACCGCATCCTTGTGATGTACGAGGGCGAGGTCGTGGGCGAATTTGACCCCAAGACCACCACCGTGCAGGAGCTGGGCCTGTATATGGCAGGCGCACGCAAGCAGGGAAAGGAGAGCAAATAACACATGAACAAGAAAAAACTTTCCCACAGCAGTCTGAACAGCTCCATCACCAGTGTGCTGGCTGCTCTGCTGTGCATCCTGATCGGCCTTGTGGTCGGTTTTCTGGTGCTGCTGGCCATCAACCCGGCCCACGCATGGGGCGACGGCTTTGTGCGCATCCTGAAGGGCGGCTTCCATGACGCACCCTATGGCGTCGGCAAGGAGCTGGCAAATGCGGCTCCCCTTATTATGACCGGTCTGTCCGTGGCGTTTGCCTTCAAGACCGGCCTGTTCAACATCGGTGCGGCGGGTCAGTACACGCTGGGCGCTTACGGCGCTCTGTACTGCGCCATCATGCTCAAGCTGCCGTGGTTCGTCTGTCTGATCGCAGCCACCATTCTGGGCGGCATCTGGGGTGCGATCCCCGGCTTCTTCAAGGCCTACTTCAACATCAACGAGGTCATTACCTCCATCATGTTCAACTGGATCGGCCTGTATCTGGTCAATGAGCTCATTTACCAGAACGGCACCGGCCCCATGTACGATGTGCGCAACACCCGTACCATCAACATCAGCAAGAACGCCGATTACGCTCAGTCCATCATCCCGGATTTCGGCCTGAACAAGCTGTTCCAGACCAACAGCACCACCATCGCCATCTTCTTGGCGGCAGCAGTGGCAGTTCTGATCTGGGTGGTGCTGAACAAGACCACCTTCGGCTATGAGCTCAAGGCTGTGGGCCTGAACAAGAGCGCTGCCCGCTACGCCGGCATCAACGAGAAGAAGAACATCATCCTCTCCATGGCCATTGCCGGTGCGCTGGCCGGTTTTGGTGCGGGCCTGTACTATCTGTCCAATGTGTCCCAGTGGAACCCGCTGAACTCCACCAGCCTGCCGACAATGGGCTTCAACGGCATTTCCGTTGCACTGCTGGCGAGCTCCAACCCCATTGGCACCATTTTCTCGGCAATCTTCATTTCCCATATCTCGGTGGGCGGCTCCTTCCTTTCCACCAAGTATTACCCCACTGAGATCTCGGACCTGATCAGCGGTATCATCATCTACCTGTGTGCATTCTCCATGCTGTTCCGCGGCAAGATCCACGCACTGCTGTTCAAGAATGCCGATAAAACCAATGTGAACGCAGAGCCTGCTGCTCCTGCAAAATCTGCAACCGAAAAGGAGGGCAAGTGATATGCTGCTTCTGATCAAATATACACTGCTGTATGGCATCGTTCTGATGCTGGTGGCACTGGGCGGTATGTTCAGTGAGCACTCCGGCATCATCAACATCGCACTGGAAGGCATCATGGTCATTGGCGGTGTGGCGGGTGTTCTCACCCTGACCATGCTGCCTGCCGAAATGCCGGTCTTCCTCGTGGTGCTGATCTCTGTTCTGGTGGCGGCACTGGCCGGTATGGTGTATAGCCTGCTGCTGGCCTTTGCCTCCATCAACCTGAAGGCAGATCAGACCATCGGCGGCACGGCCCTGAACCTGCTGGCCACGGCCATCGCGGTGGTCATTGCCAAGTATTTCAGCGAGAGCGGCAGTGCAAAGCTGAACTACGCCAACAAGCCCTTCCTGTTCAGCATCGGCGGGCTGGAACTGAGCATTTTTGTGCCGCTGGGCATCATTCTGCTGATCATCAGCTATGTGGTGCTGTACAAGACCCGCTTTGGCCTGCGCCTGCGTGCCTGCGGCGAGCATCCGCAGGCAGCGGACTCTGTGGGCATCAATGTCTACAAGATGCGCTATGCCGGTGTTGTCATTTCCGGTGCACTGGGTGCGATCGGCGGTATGGCCTACATTGTGCCCCCGGTGCAGACCTGGAACTTTGAGGTGGGCGTGGCCGGCGCAGGCTTCCTTGCCATGGCTGTTATGATCTTTGGCCAGTGGAAGCCCTTCAACATCTTTGGCGCAGCCATGTTCTTTGCTGTGTTCAAGAGTCTGGCAAACATTGCAGACTCCACCTTCCTGGCACAGCTGCACTGGTCCAGCAACATCTACAACATGATGCCGTTCGTGGCGTCCATGATCATTCTGGCGTTTACCTCCAAGAACAGCATGGCACCCAAGGCAGAGGGCATCCCCTACGACAAGGGATCCCGCTAAAACGACGATTTGTGTTCCCAAAACAAGGGCGCAGCTGCTTTTTCGGGCGGCTGCGCCCTTTTTGGCTTAAAATTGGGCAAAGTTTACAGAATGATACTTGCTTTTGTTTGGAATTTTGCTATACTATATCTTACAATGTCGTACTATTGAAAAAACGAGGAGCGTGATACGATGCGCGTTTATGATCTGATCGCAAAAAAGCGTGATGGCGGTACGCACAGCCGTGAGGAGCTGGAGCAGATCGTCAATGGCTATGTCAGCGGAGAAGTGACTGATTACCAGATGGCTGCATGGATGATGGCTGTCTATCTGCGCGGCATGACCGATGAGGAGACCGCAGAGCTGACCGATGTGATGGCTCACAGCGGCGTGATGGTGGATCTTTCGCCCATTCCGGGCATCAAGGTGGACAAGCACTCCACCGGCGGCGTGGGCGACAAGACCACGCTGGTCATTGCCCCCATCGTGGCGGCCTGCGGCGTGAAGATCGCCAAGATGAGCGGCCGGGGCCTTGGCCATACCGGCGGCACCATCGATAAGATGGAGAGCGTGCCCGGCACCAGAACCGCCCTCTCACAGGAGGAGTTCTTTGCGCAGGTGAACAGGATCGGCCTGTCGGTCATTGGCCAGAGCGAGGGCATTGCCATTGCAGATAAAAAAATGTATGCCCTGCGGGATGTGACCGCAACCGTCAGCTGCATCCCACTCATCGCATCCAGCATCATGTCCAAGAAACTGGCTTCCGGCTCGGATGCCATCCTGCTGGATGTGACCACCGGCACCGGAGCTTTTATGAAAACGGTAGACCAGAGCATTGAGCTGGCCAAGCTGATGGTATCCATTGGCACCCATCACGGCCGCCGGGTGGCTGCCATGATCACCGATATGGATACCCCGCTGGGCCATAACATTGGCAACAGTCTGGAAGTCATGGAAAGCATGGATGTGCTCAAGGGCCATGGCCCCGCCGACCTGACCGAGGTCTGCCTGCAGCTGGCGGCGAACATGCTGGTGCTGGCCGATAAGGGCACTCCTGCCGAGTGCCGCGCCATGGCCGAGACGGCGATCGCCGATGGCTCTGCCTTTGCTAAGTGCAAGGAGATGTTTGCGGCGCAGGGCGGCGATACCCGCGTGCTGGACGATTACAGCCTGTTTGAGCAGCCCGCGGCAAGCTTTGAGCTGCTGGCAGAGCAAGACGGTTACATTGTGGCGAACGATGCCGAGAAGATCGGCTCTGCCAGCGTGCTGCTGGGTGCGGGCCGACAGAAAAAGGGCGACCCGCTGGATTTTGCCGCCGGCATCACCCTGCATAAAAAGCGCGGCGACTACGTAAAGAAGGGCGAGAGTCTGGCTACCTTCTACGGCGCAGCCGATAAGTTTGAAGCTGCCGCCGCCGAGTACCGCAGCGGCCTTGGATACGGCCCTGAGAAGCCGGAGGAAGCCCCGCTGGTGTATGCCCTTGTAACGAAGGACGGCGTGGAGCGCTATTAAATGAAATAAAAGCTTCCGGGACGGTTTCTCCCGGGGCTTTTTTGCGTCATTTGGCAGATTTTTGTTGCATAATGTGGAAAACAGTGGAACTTTGGCAGGAGATATGGTATACTATGATGGATTTGTGCTGTCCCGGCAGAAGGGACGCGGAAAGAGAAAGGACTTGTTATGAAGATCATTCTGGTGGGCGGCGGCAAGGTTGGTACTGCGCTGGCGCGGCAGCTCAGTGAGGAAGACCATAATGTGACCATTGTGGATACCAACAAAGCGCGTGTAGAGCACCTGACTGAAAGCTACGATGTGCTGGGCATCGTGGGCAACGGTTCCTCGATCACCACGCTGGCAGAGGCCGGCATTGAAGACGCGGATGTGTTCATTGCCGTGACCGGTTCGGATGAGCTGAACCTGCTGTGCTGCATGTTTGCCAAAAAGGCGGGCCACTGCCATGCAATTGCCCGCGTGCGCAACCCGTCCTACAGTCATGAGCTGGACTTTATCAAAAAGCAGATCGGCATTTCGGCCATCATCAATCCGGAAATGGCTGCAGCAAAGGAGATCTCCCATCTGCTGCGCTTCCCGGGTGCAAGCAAGATCGACACCTTTGCAGACGGCCGTGTGCGGCTGATCAAGTTTGCACTCACTGCAGAGCAGGGGCTGGATGGCGTGGCCATCCGCGAGATCCCCACCCGCCTGAAGAGCGACATTCTGGTGTGTGCAGTGGAGCGCAGCGGCGGCGTGATCATCCCGAACGGTAACTTTGTACTGCAGAACGGCGATCAGGTCACCTTCCTTGCAACACAGGATAAGGCCCACGAGTTCTTCCAGCGCATCCACCTGCCGGTGCGCCCGGTGCGCAATGCCTTCATCGTGGGCGGCGGTGCCATCGCCTTCTATCTGAGCCAGGAGCTGCTGGAAAACCACGTGCGTGTGCGCATCGTGGAGCGCGACCCTGCCCGCTGCATGGAGCTGGCCGAGCAGCTGCCCGGCGCACAGATCCTGAACGAGGACGGCTCCAACCGCGAATTCCTACTCTCGGAGGGTATGGAGTCCACCGAGGCTTTTGTGGCCCTGACCAACATCGACGAGGAGAATGTGCTGCTGACCCTGTTTGCCAAAAAGCACTCCAAGGGCAAGCTGGTCACCAAAGTCAACCGTCTGGAATTTGATGATATTCTGGCCGGTCTGGATCTGGGCAGCGTGGTCTACCCCAAGTACATGACCTGCGATTACATCGTGCAGTATGTGCGTGCACTGCAGAACGAAGCGGGCAGCAACATCAAGACGCTGTACCGCATTCTGGACGACCGCGTGGAAGCGCTGGAATTTACCGTCCACGAGAAGAGCGCTGCCACCGGTGTCCCCCTGAGCCAGCTGCACCTGAAAAAGAATCTGCTGCTGTGCTGCATCACCCGCGGCCATCAGATCCTGATCCCGCGCGGCGGCGACCAGATCCAGGTGGGCGACAACGTGATCGTGGTCACGCTGGAGCATGGTCTGCATGACCTGCGCGATATTCTGGACAAGGGCGCAGAGGGTTGACGGAGGCAGACTATGAATTATGCGATCGTTTTCCGTCTGCTGGGCTATGTCATGCTGATCGAGGGTGCGCTGCTGCTGCTGCCCGCAGCGGCCAGCTGGATCTACGGCGAATGGTTCGTGCTGGGCGTGTTTCTGATCACGGCGGCAGTCAGCGCCGCCATCGGTTACGCCCTGCGCGGCATCAAGCCTAAAAGCAAGATGTTCTATATGCGGGAGGGCTTTGCTGCTACCTCGCTGAGCTGGATCGTCATTTCCATCGTGGGCGCCGTTCCGTTTGTGGTGGCGGGCTGCATCCCGAACCCGGTGGATGCCCTGTTTGAGACGGTGTCCGGCTTTACCACCACCGGTGCCAGCATCCTGCCCGGGGTGGAGGATCTGCCCAAGGGCATCCTGTTCTGGCGCAGCTTCACCCACTGGATCGGCGGCATGGGCGTTCTGGTGTTCCTGCTCTCGCTGCTGCCCCTGACCGGCGGCTCCCACGTCAACCTGATGAAGGCAGAAAGCCCCGGCCCTCAGGTGGATAAGCTGGTGCCCAAGGTGCAGTCTACCGCAAAGATCCTGTACGGCATCTATTTTGCACTCACCGTGCTGGAGGTGGTATTCCTGCTGCTGGGCGGCATGCCGCTGTTTGAGTCCATGCTCACGGCCTTCGGCACGGCGGGCACCGGCGGCTTCGGCTTCAAGAACGACAGCTTTACCAGCTTTTCTCCCTACATCCAGTGGGTCGTGACCATCTTCATGATCCTGTTTGGTGTCAACTTCAATGCCTACTTCCTGCTGCTGCTGCGCAAATTCAACCGCGCCATCAGCGAGGAAGTGCGCGGCTACTTCGCCATTATTCTGGTGGCAATTGGCATTATCACGGCCAATATCTACAGCCTTTATAACAGCTTTGGCGAAGCGGTGCGTCAAGCAGCCTTTCAGGTGGGTTCCATCATCACCACTACCGGTTTTTCCAGCTGTGACTTTGACCTGTGGCCCACCCTCTCCAAAGAAATTCTGGTGGTGCTCATGTTCATTGGTGCCTGCGCAGGCAGCACCGGCGGCGGCATCAAGGTGAGCCGCCTCCTCATTCTGGGCAAGACCCTTGGCAAGGAGCTCAAGCAGGCGCTGCACCCACAGGTGGTGGCCCCCGTCCGCATGGACGGCAAGCTGCTCAACCACGAGACCATCCGCACCACCAATGTGTTTATGGGCGCATATTTCTTCATCTTCGTGGTATCCTTCCTGCTCATCAGTCTGGATGGCTTTGATATGGTGACGAACTTCACAGCCATTGCAGCTACTTTGAACAACATCGGCCCGGGCCTTGCGCAGGTGGGCCCCATGATGAACTTTGGCAGTTTTACGAACCCTGCAAAGCTGGTGATGATCTTCGACATGCTGGCCGGCCGTCTGGAGATCTTCCCGATGCTGGTGCTGTTCCTGCCGGATACATGGCGCAGATTCTAAAAAGCAATTATAAAAAGCCATCTGTGATCTTCCGCTCGTATTGAGCATTTGGAGAGATACAGATGGCTTTTTTGCGCGTAACGGTAAGCTGCACAAACCCTTCTCTTTTCGGGGAAGGCGGATCTGTGAAGCAAAGACGGAGAAGTTTTTATACTTCCACTTTTTCCTGTGCCCGGTACTGCAGGGCTTCCAGCACACAATCCTCATCCAGCAGCTGTTTGCCTGCCAGATCGGCCACCGTGCGGGCCACCCGCAGGATGCGGTCATGGGCGCGGGCGGAAAGGCCCAAAGCGTCGTAGGAGGCGCGCAGCAGCCGCTCGGCGGCGGGGGTCATGCGGCAGACGCGCCGCACCTGCCCAGCGGTGAGCTGGGCGTTGCAGAGCACACCCTCAAAACCCGGGGCGGCATAGCGCTTTGCCTGAATGGCCCGGGCGGCAAGCACCTGTTTGCGCAGATCGGCGCTGCTCTCGGAAGGGACGACGGCGTGCAGCTCGTCAAAGGCGATGGGATCCATCTCCACGCACAGGTCGATACGATCCAGCAGCGGACCGGACACCCGGCTGCGGTACTGCCGCACGGCACTGGGTGAGCAGGTGCACTGCCGGGTGGGATGACCATAGTAGCCGCATTTGCAGGGGTTCATGGCTGCCACCAGCTGGAAATGGCTGGGATAGGTGGCGCTGCCTGCCGCGCGGCTCACGGTGATCTGGCCGTCCTCCAGCGGCTGGCGCAGCACTTCCAGACTCTCGCGGGAGAACTCCGGCAATTCGTCTAAAAACAGCACACCGCAGTTGGCAAGGCTGCACTCGCCGGGCCGGAACTGTGCGCCGCCGCCAGCCAGAGCTGCGGCACTGGCCGAGTGGTGCGGGCTGCGGAAAGGCCGTGCAGAGATCAGGCCACGGCCCTGCGGCAGCTGCCCTGCAATGGAATAAATTTTAGTGGTCTCCACGGCTTCCTCACGGGTGAGCGGCGGCAGGATGCCGGGCAGACGCTTTGCCAGCATGGATTTGCCGGTGCCGGGTGCGCCAATGAGCAAAACATTGTGTCCGCCTGCGGCAGCAATGACCATAGCCCGCCGCGCCAGCGACTGGCCCATCACGTCCGAAAAATCCGGCACCTGTGCCCATGCGTCTGCAGGGTCAAAGGGAACAACAGCCGCCGGGGCAAGCGGGGAGATGCCGCGCAGGGCATCTACAACTTCGCGTGCCGTGTGGGCGGGGTAGACGGCCATGCTGTCGGCACAGGCCTCGGCTGCTTCGGCGGCATTCTCGGCAGGTACATACAGGGCGTGGATGCCATTTTCTGCTGCAGCCAGCGCCATGGGCAGCACGCCGGAAACCGGCCGCAGGGTGCCGTCCAGTGCCAGTTCGCCCAGAAATGCCGCGTCGGCAGGCACATCCTCCAGCTGGCCGCTGGCAGTGAGCACTGCCAGCAGAAGCGGCAGGTCGTACACCGGGCCGGTCTTGCGCACATCCGCCGGGGCAAGATTGATGGTAATGCGCCGGTCCGGGAACTTGAAGCCCAGATTTTTGATGGCGGCGCGCACACGGTCGGCGCTTTCACGCACAGCGGAATCCGGCAGGCCCACGATGGAAAAGGCGGGCAGACCGCCGGAAATGTCGGCCTCCACTGCCACGGCAAAGCCGCTCAGGCCGTTCAGACCAAAGCTTCTGGTAACAGAATACATGTTGTTCTCCCTTATCCCAGCGGATGATATGACGGAAAAGAATTGGCAAAAGTGGAAAATATTGGATGATTATGTCATACTTCGACACAAAAATACTTCTGAATTCATTATAGTAAAGGGCAGGAAAGATGTCAATGCGATAGAGAGGAGAGAGTTTTCCATGATGAGCAAAGAATACTGCCGCTATATCCGTACATATTCAGAACTGGAAGGGCTGCAGCATGCCCACACCCTTGTATATTGCGGCGCCGCCGCTGCGCAGGGCGTTGTAATGGAGCTGCGGCAGGAGCAGGATGGCCGGGTGCGCCGCAGCGCGGTGCTGCTGCAGGACAGTTTTGCCCGGGCAATGCAGCTGCTGCGCTACCTGTGTGAAAACAGCATCGGTTTGGAGCAGTGGCTGGACGTTCTGGACGATGCAGGCCAGAGTTATGAACTGCTGGAAAATGCATGCGAGGCCGGGACGGTTCCCGACTTTACCGGGAAAAACTTGGATTTTTGTGCCATATGCTGGTTTTGAACTGCAAATCTTGTTGCAGATTACGCAATTGACACATGAACGCGGAGAGTTTATATTATAAGTAGGTTTAACCAAACCTGTTCTTTTTTGCGGAAAAATTTACAAAAGGTAAGGTGTGCAAGATGTATTTGGATGAATATAAGCGCTGGATGGCTGCAGAGCTGGAAGACGCTGATCTGAAGCCGGAGCTGGCCAAGATCGAGGGAAATGATGACGAGATCAAGGACCGCTTTGCTGTGGCTTTGAAGTTTGGCACCGCTGGTCTGCGCGGCGTTCTGGGCGCTGGCACCAACCGTATGAATATCTATGTTGTGCGTCAGGCCACGCAGGGTCTGGCAAACTGGGTCAAGACTCAGGGCGGCAGCCAGACTGTGGCGATCAGCTACGACAGCCGCCTGAAGAGCGATATCTTTGCCAAGACCGCCGCAGGCGTTCTGGCGGCAAACGGTATCAAGGTGCGCATTTACGATGCTCTGATGCCTGTGCCTGCACTGAGCTTTGCTACCCGTTACTACCAGTGCAATGCTGGTATCATGGTCACGGCTTCTCACAACCCGGCCAAGTACAACGGCTACAAGGCCTACGGCCCGGATGGCTGCCAGATGACCGATGATGCTGCTGCCATCGTGTACGATGAGATCCAGAAGACGGATGTGCTGACCGGTGCAAAGTACATCTCCTTTGCCGAGGGCGTGGAGCAGGGCCTGATCCGCTTTGTGGGCGACGACTGCAAGAAGGCACTGTATGATGCCATCGAGGCCCGTCAGGTGCGCCCGGGCCTGTGCAAGACTGCCGGCCTGAAGCTGGTGTACAGCCCGCTGAATGGTTCCGGTCTGGTGCCTGTCACTCATGTGCTGAACGATATGGGCATCACCGATATCACCATCGTGCCCGAGCAGGAGTACCCCAACGGCTACTTTACCACCTGCTCCTACCCGAACCCCGAAATTTTCGAGGCTCTGAAGCTGGGTCTGGAGCTGGCAACCAAGACTGGTGCCGATCTGATGCTGGCCACCGACCCCGATGCCGACCGCGTGGGTATTGCCATGAAGTGCCCGGATGGCAGCTATGAGCTGGTATCCGGCAACGAGATGGGCGCTCTGCTGCTGGATTACATCTGCGCAGGCCGCATCGAGAAGGGCACCATGCCCAAAAACCCGGTGGCCGTCAAGTCCATCGTATCCACTCCTCTGGCCGATGCCATTGCCGCACACTACGGCGTGGAGATGCGCAGCGTGCTGACCGGCTTCAAGTGGATCGGCGACCAGATCGCAAATCTGGAAGCTGCCGGTGAGGTGGACCGCTTCATCTTTGGCTTCGAGGAGAGCTACGGCTATCTGGCCGGCCCCTATGTGCGCGATAAGGATGCCGTCATCGGTTCCATGCTGATCTGCGAAATGGCCGCTTACTACCGCAGCATCGGTTCCTCCATCAAGCAGCGTCTGGAAGAGATCTATAAACAGTATGGCCGCTACCTGAACAAGGTGGACAGCTTCGAGTTCCCCGGCCTGACCGGCATGGAGAAGATGGCTTCCATCATGCAGAAGCTGCGTGATAACCCGCCCGCCGAGCTGGCTGGCCACAAGGTGGTCAAGGTGACCGACTACAAGAAGCCCGAGGAGACCGGTCTGCCCGCTGCAAATGTGCTGATCTACAGTCTGGAAAACGGTGCGACTGTTGTGGTGCGTCCCTCCGGCACTGAGCCGAAGATCAAGACCTACTTCACCACTCTGGGCAAGGATCTGGCTGAAGCACAGGCACAGAAGGATGCTCTGGCTGCTGCCATTGAGCCGATCCTGAAGTAAACTCCATCAAGAACAAGTTTGTGCCCCTCTGCTGTGTGCAGAGGGGCATTTTTGCTGTAGAATATTGGTTGCAGTTTGGGAAGTTATACGCTATAATAAAATATGGCTTACTATAGGAATCGGGTAGGTGAAGAAATTGGAAAAGAGAGTATCCGCAGTACTGGTGGCGGCGGGGTCTTCCACACGCATGGGCTTTGACAAGCTCAGCTTTGATCTGGGCGGCGAGACCGTGCTGCACCGCAGCATCCGCGCGTTTGAACAGGACCCGCTTGTCACGGAGATCGTGCTGGTGGCCGGTAAGAACCGCGCCTTTGTGGAGCAGCAGGCAGCAGACTGCACAAAGCCTGTGCAGATCGTAACGGGCGGCACCACCCGCGCCGAGAGCGCAAAAAACGGCGTGCTGGCGGCAGCAGGGGAGCTTGTGGCAGTGCACGACGCGGCAAGACCCTTTGTCAGTCAGGCCGTCATCACAGCAGCGCTGGAAGCAGCGGCCCGGTGCGGCGCAGCTGCACCTGCCGTACCGGTAAAGGATACCATCAAGGCTGCAGTGCGCGGCAACGGAAAGACCGTGCCGGATGCCTGCCTTGTGTACACAACGCCCGACCGCAGCACCCTGTATGCGGTGCAGACCCCTCAGTGCTTTGACCGCGCAGAGTACCTTGCTGCGCTGGAAGAGCTGGATGCCGAAAAAGCCCGCCTTGTCACAGACGACTGCAGCCTGTTCGAGCTGACCGGCCGCGCCGTGCAGCTGACGCAGGGCGATTACGCCAATTATAAGATCACGACCCGCGAGGACTTGCCCCGCCCGGAACAGAAAGAGGAACACAAAATGCGCATTGGACATGGTTATGACGTGCACCGTCTGGTGGAAGGCCGCAAGTTGATCCTGGGCGGCGTGGAAGTGCCCTTTGAAAAAGGCCTGCTGGGCCACTCGGATGCAGATGTGCTGGCCCATGCGGTGATGGATGCTGTGCTGGGTGCCGCTGCGCTGGGGGATATCGGCCAGCATTTCCCGGACAATGACCCGGCCTACTCTGGTGCCGACAGCCTGAAGCTGGCCCGCCGTGTGGCCGAAATTTTAAAGGAGCACGGCTTCCGCATTGAAAATATCGACGCGACGCTGTTGTGTCAGCGGCCCAAGCTTGCGCCGTACATTCCGGCCATGCGCCAGAATCTGGCCGATGCCTTCGGCCTGCCGGTGGATGCCGTGAGTGTAAAGGCCACTACCGAGGAACATCTGGGCTTTACCGGTGAGGGGCTGGGCATTGCCGCCCACGCTGTTGCCCTGATCGAAACACTGTAAACGGGAGCGTGTACCAATGACTCTGAACGCGATCATTGCAAATTTCCAGACCTTCAAACTGGTCGATTTGCTGGATATCATCATCATTTCCTTCCTGATTTACCAGCTGCTGGGCATTGTCAACCGCACCCGCGCCGGCCAGCTGTTCAAGGGTGCGCTGCTGGTGATGGCCGTCTATCTGGTGGCAGAAACGCTGAACATGCGTACCGTCACATGGCTGCTGAACTCACTGCTGCAGGTGGGCCTGCTGACGCTGGTGGTGCTGTTCCAGCCGGAGATCCGCCGTGCGCTGGAGCGCATGGGCCAGACCGACCAGTGGGCCGCCAAGCTGTTCAATGTCAAAGGTCGCTACAACGATCCCAGCCTGAAAGGTGCATGGCGCAGCGCCATCATTGCCATCTGCGATGCGGCAGAGCGCTTTTCTGAGACCAAGACCGGTGCACTGATTGTGCTGGAACGCCACACGAACCTTTCGGAGATCGTGCGCACCGGCACGCCGGTGAACAGTGCGGTCAATCTGGAAGTGCTGGGCACCATTTTCTACGAGGGCACGCCCCTGCACGATGGTGCGGCCATCATTGAGAATGGCCGCATCAAAGCCGCGGGCTGTGTGCTGCCGCTTTCCAACAATCTGGATCTTGGCAAGGATATGGGCACCCGTCACCGCGCCTGCCTTGGCATTGCCGAAAATTCCGATGCCATCGCCATCGTGGTCAGCGAGGAGACCGGCATCATCTCCATGGCAAAGAACGGCGTGCTGATCCGCCATTTTGACCGCCAGACCCTGTATACCCGTCTGGTGGATGAGATGATCCCTAAGGAGACCACCACCGAAAAGACGACGGTCAGCGGCTGGCGCGGTCAGCTGGACCGTCTGTGGAAATGGGTCAGCCAGAAGGAGGACGATGCGCAATGAACAACGAACCCAACAAGAAAAATGGCGCAAAGCCTGCGGTCGCCCATAAGAAAAACATTCTGGACGACCGCCGCATCCGGCTGGCACTTTCGGTGCTGGGTGCCATCGTTGCATGGATGGTGGTCACCATCATCGTCCAGCCCGGCACCAGCAACACCATCTACAATGTGCCGGTGGATTATACCTACGATTCCGCTGCTTACACCTCCCGGGGCCTGAGCATCGTCAGCGCCGAGGATAAGACCGTGAACCTGAAAATCTCCGGCGACGGCTACACCATCGGCGGGCTGACGGCTTCCGATTTTGTGGTCTACCCGGATTTCTCCAGCGTACGTGACAGCGGCGAAAAGACCCTGCGCCTGCTGGTACGCGGTGCCAACGGCCTGCTGAACGGTGTGACCGTGACCATGGAAGGCAATGACAACACGGTGGATGTGGTGTTTGACGTGGTGGAGGAAAAGACCCTGCCCGTTACCATTACCACCAACTACCTGACCATCGCGGACGGCTATATCCTTTATAGTACGGATGTTTCCAAGGAGAATATCACCCTTTCCGGCCCCAGCAGTGAGCTGAATAAAGTTGCTACCTGCACTGCAGAGGTGACCTACAGCGGCGAACTGACCGAGTCCATCACGCTGAACACGCCGCTGCGCTTCTATACCTCCGGCGGCAAGGAAGTCAAGTTTGAGTACACGGAGCTGGAAGAGAACAGCGTGGATGTGACCTTGCAGGTGTACAAGATGGCAACGCTGCCGGTGGACGTGAATTTCATCAATGCACCGCGTGATTTTGATGATTCGATGCTGGTATATGCACTCAGCCGCAAGCAGCTCAAGGTGGCAGGTCCGGCAGATAAGATCGATATGCTGTCCACGCTGCCCATCGGCAATATCGACCTTTCCACCTTTACACTGAACAAGAGCTATGAGCTGCCCATCGACCTGCCCGCAGACATCTATCTGCTGGATAACATTTCCACCATTACGGTCAGCTTTGACTGCTCCAATCTGGGAACCAAGACCATGAACCTGCCCAATACCTGCGTGCAGGTGGTCAACCTGCCCTCTACCTACCAGCTGACGGTGCAGACCGAACGCCTGATGAATGTAACGCTCTGCGGCCCCAAGGGCGCGATCGAAACGTTGACCCCGGAGCAGGTGGTCATTGAGATCGATGCCGAGGATTTCTCGGTGGCAACGGGCGAGCAGAACATCGCCTGCCGCCTGTATGTGCCCTCCAACGGCAAGATCTTTGCACTGGGCAGCTATGTGCTGCAGTGCCGCATCGAAAGCAACTGAAACAAAAAGGAACACACGATAACATGATTCTGGTTCGCAACATCCGTCTGCCGCTCTCTGCCGGAGAGCCGCAGGCATTTGAAAAAGCCCTGCACGCCGCCCGCATCCCGCGCGGAAAGGTGCAGCATCTGGGCGTGGCAAAGCTCTCGGTGGATGCCCGCCACGGCCAGCCCAAGCTGGTGTATACCGTGGCTGTCACCCTGAAAGAACCTGCCGAGGAAGCGGCTTTTGCAGCCCGCTGTGGTGATGCTTCTCTGCAGCAGAAGGTGGATTTTTCGGTGCAGAATGGCATCCAGCCACTGGCACATCGGCCTGTGGTGTGCGGCCTTGGCCCGGCGGGCCTGTTTGCAGCGCTGCTGCTGGCCCGGCAGGGCTATCAGCCCATTGTGCTGGAGCGCGGCCCGGCGCTGGACGAGCGCGTAAAGGCGGTGGAACATTTTTCTGCTACCGGCGAACTGGATGTGAATGCGAACATTCAATTTGGCGAGGGCGGTGCCGGTACCTTTTCGGACGGCAAGCTGACCACCCGCATCGGCGATGAGCTGTGCGGCTTTGTTACCGAGGTGTTCCTGCAGCACGGTGCGCCGGAGGAGATCGCCTGGAAGCAGAAGCCCCATGTGGGCACCGACCTGCTGCGCGGTGTGATCACCTCTATCCGCAAGGAGATCGAAGCTCTGGGTGGTGAGGTGCATTTCAACACGGCCCTGACTGGCTTTGAACAGAAAAATGGTCAGCTCACCGGCATTTTTACCACAAATGGTACCTTTGCCTGCGAAGCTTTGGTGTTCGCGGTGGGCCACTCGGCCCGCGATACCTTCGGGATGCTGATGAACGGCGGCCTGCAGCTGGAATGCAAGCCGTTCAGTGTGGGCTTCCGCGCCGAGCATCTGCAGAGTGAGATCGAAAAGAGCTTATATCACGAGGCTGCCGGGCATCCGGCTCTGCCGCGGGGCGAGTATCAGCTCTCCCAGCATGTGGGGGAGCGGTGCGTTTACACCTTCTGCATGTGCCCCGGCGGGCAGGTGGTGGCATCGGCCAGCGAGGAAGGCCGTGTAGTGACCAACGGCATGAGCTTCCACGCCCGCAATGGCAAAAATGCCAACGCGGCCGTGGTGGTGAGCGTGGGAGGCAAGGATTTTGCAGACGATCCGCGCCGGGCCATCGCGTTCCAGCGGGAGCTGGAAGCCAAAGCCTACGCCGCTGGGCGCAGTGCAGGGGAGTATGCCGCTCCGGCAGAGAACATCCAGAGCTTTCTGGAAGGGCGCGGCCAGCTGAACATTGGACGCGTGCAGCCTACCTATGACCGCGGCGTTGCTGCGGCAGACCTCGGCGCACTGCTGCCGCAGGAGCTGGCCGAAACGCTGCGGGCGGGCCTGCGCGCCTACGAGCGCAAAATTGCGGGTTATACCGCGCCGGAAGCGATCCTTACGGGTCTTGAGACCCGCACCAGCAGCCCGGTGCGGCTGAAGCGGGAAGAAAATTTTGAATGCACCCAGCTGGCAGGTCTGTATCCCTGCGGCGAGGGCGCCGGATATGCGGGCGGCATCATGAGCGCCGCCGTGGATGGCCTGCGGGTGGCCCGCGCCATCATCAGCCGGTATGCACCGGCAGAAGGGTGAGAAGAATTTGATGAATGATCGTGAAAACGATACAATGAGAGAAAATGAGGGCCGTCAGGTGCAGCAGGAGCTGGAAAACCAGCTGCGCGCCTTTGGCGATACCGTGTCGGATGCCTTTGCCCATGGCTTTGAGGGCAAAGGGGAGGACATTGGCGACCGCGCCTATGGTGTGGGCCGTGCGGCGGTGAATGCTGCAAACTTTGGCCTTGGCGAAGCGGCAAAGGCGTTCCGCAGCAGCCGGGAGGAATACTACCGCAGCCGCCAGAATGCGCAGAATACGAAAAAACAGGGCTTGAATGAGGACTGTATCAACGCGCAGGCCGCAGGTGTTTCCGGCTGGTTCCGGCAGATGTTCGGCAAGGCAGAGACGACCCCGGCAGACGAGATCCGCGCCAGTGCCAAAAAGCGCTACAGCGCAGGCTGTGCATTGCTGGCAGTCGGCATCACGTTTACGGTGATCTTTGGCATCACGGCGGTTTCCTGTCTGGGTGCGGCGGGCCTGTTTACGCCCAATGCGGCGGTTCTGCAGGCCCTTCTGCAGGACAGCTTTATGGCTGAAAATGCTGCAGCCATGGGCAGCTTTGCGCTGGGGGCGGTGCGGATCACCGGCTGGTGCTTTGCGGCTGTCACCGCCGTGTTCGTGTGGATGATCACTGCCGGTGCGTCCCGCCTGAAGGCCAGCAAGACGCTGCTCCGTCTGGCCGAGGCAGCAGAAGGCTTTGACTGCAAAAAGGGCCTGCCGCTGGAAGCCGTGGACGAGAAAAAGGCCCGTGCCCTCAAGCGGGTGCGCAGATTCATCCGCAATGGCTGGCTGAGTGCATGGGTGGACGAAAAAGCGGAAAAGCTTTACCTGACTGCTGAGGATTACCGTGCCGCGCAGGAAGCTGCCGCAGCCTCCAAGGCACCGCCGCAGCCGGAACCGGCGACAGAAAAAACAGACGATGTGCCGCTCAATCTTGAGACAGCGCGCCGCTTTGCCGCCGTGCTGCAGCAGGAAAAACAGCTGATGCAGGATGCGCAGGGCCGCGAAGAGCTGGACCATATGCAGACCACCACCACTGCCATCTGTGACTGGCTGGAAGCACACCCGGAAAGCCTGCCCAAGGCCCGCCGCTTTGCGGAATACTATATTCCCACCACCCTCAAGCTGCTGCACACCTACAACGATGTGCAGGGCCAGCAGGGCGAAAACGCCGAGACCATCCGCCGCGATATCGCGGGCATCCTTCACACGCTGAATCAGGCCTACGACACCCTGTATGATACGCTGCTCTCGGATGTAGCGATGGATGTCTCTTCTGAGATCGCCGCCCTGCAGGGAATGCTGGCCAACGACGGCCTGACGGGAGGAAATTTTGAATGACCTACCGTGCATGGAATCTGAAGCCGCTGGACCGTGCCGCGCTGCGGGAGCTGACGCAGGCGATTGCGGAGCAGGCCACCGAAGAACTGGAATATAACGCACAGAACGACGAGCCGTGGAGCGAGCAAAAATATGCGGCCGCCCTTGCCGCCCAGCAGAAGGAAAATGCCCTGTTGGCGGGCGTGCTGACGGCACGCGGCATCACCGACCCTACCGAAGCACTGACCCTGCTTGCCGGTGAGGAAGAATTGAGCGACCCTTCGCTGCTCACCGATATGGACAAGGCCTGCGAGCGCATCTGGCGGGCCATTGACGAGGGCGAGACCATTGTGGTGTTCGGCGATTATGACGTGGACGGCGTGACGGCCACGGCCCTGCTGTACCAGCATCTCAAGGGCATGGGGGCTACCGTAAAATGTATGCTGCCCAGCCGCGAGGGCGACGGCTACGGCCTTTCGCGCAATGCCATCCGTTCCATCCACGATAAGGGCTGCAAGCTGATCGTGACGGTGGATAACGGCATTTCTGCTGTGGAAGAAGCCGATTATGCCGCTGAACTGGGCATTGACCTGATCATTACCGACCATCATCTGCCGCCGGAAACTCTGCCCAAGGCCATTGCCGTGGTAGACCCCCGTCGTGAGGACGACACCAGTCCCTTCAAGGGCCTGTGCGGTGCGGGCGTGGCGTTCAAGCTGTGTGCCGCACTGGATGGCTGCCCGCCGGAAGAAATGCTGGACTACTGCGGCGACCTTGCCGCTGTGGGTACTGTGGCGGACGTGATGCCGCTTACCGGCGAAAACCGCACCCTTGTCAAGGCGGGCCTGCGCCAGCTGCAGAACACGGACCGTCCGGGTCTGGAAGCGTTGCTGGAAGAGGTGGGCCTTGCGGGCAAACCGGTCACCGCAGAAAATGTCAGCTATGCCATTGCACCCCGCATCAATGCGGCTGGCCGCATGGACAACGCTGTTACGGCTTTGCAGCTGGTGATGTGTGAGGACCCGGACCGCGCCGCAGAGCTGGCCCATAAACTGAACGAGATCAATACAAAGCGTCAGGAGACAGAGCTGCAGATCTTCAAGGCCGCGCAGGAACTGCTGGAACAGGAACCGGAGCGGCTGGAAGACCGCGTGATGCTGCTGTGGGGCCGCGATTGGCACCCCGGTGTCATTGGCATCGTGGCATCCCGGCTGGTGGAACGCACCGGCCGGCCTGTGATCGTGGTGACGATCGACGAGCACGGCGAATGCAAGGGCAGCGGACGCAGCGTGCAGGGCTTCAATTTGCATGCCTGCATTGGTGCCTGTGCAGATCTGCTCATCCGCTACGGCGGCCATGCCATGGCTGCGGGCCTTTCGGTGCGGGAAGAAAATCTGCCCGCTCTGCGCCGCCGCCTGAACGACTGGGCAGCACGGAAATGCCCGGTGCTGCATACCACCCCGCTGGAGTGCGATCTGCCCATCCATCTGGACCGTGTGACCGTGGAAAGTGTGCGGAAGCTCGACCAGCTGGCTCCCTATGGGGCCGAGAACCCGACCCCGGTGTTCCTTTTGCAGAACGCCGTGCTGGATGGGGTATACCCGGTATCGGAGGGCAGGCACAGCCGCCTGCGCTTGCGGCAGGGCAATGCCAGCGTGTATGCCGTGTGGTTCGGTATGCCGCCGGAACAGCTGCCCTATGCCATGGGCGATGTGGTGGATGCTGCGCTGAACCTTTCGGTCTACGATTCGCCCCGGGGCGCACAGCTTTCGGGCCGCATTCTGGACCTGCATCCGGCAGGGCTGGGCACAAAGCTTGCGGAGCAGGCTGCTTTTGTGGTGGCGCTGCGCCGCGGCACACCCCTGACTGAGGAACAGAAAAAGCTTATTACGCCTGAGCGCAGTGATATCGTCACAGTGTACCGTGAGCTGCAGGCGCGCCGCTGGCACGCAGAAGATCTGCAGCCGCTGTGCGCAAAACTGGGCGAGGAAAATACAGGCAAAACACTGGTGGCAGTGACGGCCTTGGAACAGGTGGGACTGATCGCCACGGTGGAAAAGGGTGGGGCAAAATATCTGGAGCTTGTGCCTGCGCAGGGCAAAAAGAACCTTGCGGATGCCCCGATCCTGAAATGTTTGGAGGGAATGTAAAATGCCAGAGGGAAAGAAAGCTGCGGTCCCGGCACCCAAGCCGGTGCGGGAAGAAGATCTCTACTCCGCAAAGACCCACCTGCATCAGCCGGTACAGGTGCAGGAAACGGCTACCGTTTCTGCAACAGCACAGCTGGCCGATGCCCCGGAAGGCGCGCTGCCTTCGGAGGTGCGGCCGGAGATCGTTACCTGGGAAAAGCTGTGTGAGGCCATCAAGGCCAGTGGCCGCTCCTACAATATGGAGATGATCGAAAAGGCATATGACCTTGCCAACACTGCCCACAAGGGGGTGTGCCGCCGCAGCGGCGAGCCGTATATCTGCCATCCGCTGGCTGTGGCACGGCTGGTGCTGGATCTTGGCATGGACTCCGAGAGCATTGCTGCGGCCCTGCTGCACGATGTGGTGGAGGACACTCCCACTACACTGGACGACCTAAAAGCCGCCTTTGGCGAGGAAGTTGCCCTGCTGGTGGACGGCGTGACCAAGCTGACCAAGATCCAGTTCTCTAACATTGAGGAACTGCAGGCTGAAAACCTGCGCAAGATGCTGCTGGCCATGAGCCGCGATGTGCGCGTGATGATCATTAAGCTGTGCGACCGGCTGCACAACATGCGCACCGGTGATGCATGGCCGGAACAGAAGCGCCGCGATAAAGCCCGCGAGACTATGGAGGTGTATGCCCCCATCGCCAACCGTCTGGGAATCCTGAACGTGAAGGAAGAGCTGGAAGACCGCAGCCTGCATTACCTTGACCCTGTGGGCTACGAGGAGATCAGCCGGATGCTCAGTGAGCGTGCAGGCGAGGAGTTCCTTGCAAAGGTGTCCGGTGTGATCGAGCGGCGGCTGGCTGAAAGCGGCATTGAGGGCGCTACCATCAAGCGCCGCGTCAAGAGCATTTACGGCATCTATCGCAAGACCATCATGCAGAACAAGTCCTTTGATGAGATCTACGATATCTATGCGGTGCGTGTCATTCTGGATACGCTGGCCGAGTGCTACAGCACTCTGGGCCTCATCCACGATATGTACCATCCGCTGCCCAACCGCTTCAAGGACTATATCTCCACTCCCAAGCCCAATGGCTACCAGAGCCTGCACACCACCGTCATCGGCCACGAGGGCATCCCCTTTGAGGTGCAGATCCGCACCCGCAAGATGGACGAGCAGGCCGAGTACGGCGTTGCGGCCCACTGGAAGTATAAAGAAGGTCTGGATGGCCACGACAAGCTGGACGAACGTCTGGCATGGGTGAGCCAGCTGTTGGAAAACCAGCGCGTCAGCGAGGATTCCGGCAATCTGCTGCACGACCTCAAGAGCGACCTGCTGCCGGAGGAAGTGTTTGCCTTTACCCCCAAGGGCGATGTCATCAACCTGCCCACCGGCGCTACCTGCATCGATTTTGCCTATGCGATCCATTCGGCGGTGGGCAACCGCATGGTGGGCTGCAAGGTGAACAACCGCATGGTGCCCATCGACCACATCGTTTCCACCGGCGAGATCATCGAAGTGATCCTTGGCCCGGCGGACAAAGGCCCCAGCCGCGACTGGCTCAAGATCGTGCGCACCAGCGAAGCGAAGAGTAAGATCCGAAACTGGTTCAAAAAGATGCGCCGCGAGGAAAATATCACGCAGGGACGTGATGCATTGGCCCGTGAGCTGCGCAGGGAAATGATCATCCTTCCGGACGACCAGCTGGACGATTTTATCAACAGCTGTTCCCGCCGCCTGCGCCAGAACAATGCCGAGGAGCTTTATGCCGCCATCGGCTACGGCGGCATGACCATTGCCAACTGCCTGCCCAAGCTCAAGGAGGAGTGGCAGAAGCTGAAAGCTTCGGAGGAAAAGGCCGGGGAAGACCTGCCCAAGGTGGACCTGAGCCGTGTGCACGCTACCGACGGCGTGGTGGTGGAAGGCTTCGATAACACCCCCATCAAGTTTGCCAAGTGCTGCAGCCCGCTGCCGGGCGACCCCATCGTGGGCTTTATCACCCGCGGCTTTGGCGTTTCCATCCACAAGCAGAGCTGCGTGAACGCCATTTCCAGCATGAAGGATCCCACCAACGCCCCCCGCTGGGTCAAGGCGTACTGGGCCGACAGCGTCAGGGACAGCTATAAGGCCGGCATTGAGATCATTGCGCTGAACCGCAACGAGCTGCTGCAGGATGTGCTGGCTGCGCTGGCGGATATCCGGGTGCCCATCTATGCGGTGAACGCCCGTCAGGTGGAAAACAACTGCGCCATGGTCAGCCTGACCATCGGCATCAACAATACCGAGCACCTCAACCGTGTGGTCGCAAGACTTTCCAAGGTGAAGGACGTGCTCAAGGTGACAAGGAGCTAAAACATGCGTGCAGTCATTCAGGCGGTGTCTTCCGCCAGTGTGCGGGTAAACGGCGGTGAGCCGCGGGCCATCGGGCCGGGCCTTATGATCCTGCTGGGTGTCAGGGATACCGACAGTCTGGACATCGTGCCCAAGCTTGCCGATAAATGCGCAGGCCTGCGCATCTTCCCGGACGCAGAGGGCAAGCTGAATCTCAGCGCAAAGGATCTTGGCTATTCGGCTCTGGTGGTGAGCCAGTTCACCCTTTACGGCGACACGAAAAAAGGCTACCGGCCCAGCTTTATCAAGGCCGCAAAGCCGCCGCTCTCCGTGGATGCTTACGAGCTGTTCCTTGCAGAGATGAACAAACAGGGCCTGAAGGATGTTCAGCACGGCGAGTTTGGCGCGGACATGCAGGTGGCTCTTGTGAACGAAGGACCCTGCACCATTATCATCGATACCGACGAGTGGAAGAAAAAGGAGTGACCGCCATGCAGGCTTTTCATATTCCGGGCGCTGCGCCGCTGTATACCAATACCTTCCTGCTCATTTCCGACGCAGGCCATGCCGTGGTCATTGATCCGTCGGCAGATGCGCAGACCTACGATAAAATTTTAAAGGAAAACAATGCGCAGCTCACCACCATCCTGTGCACCCACGGCCACTATGACCATGTGGGCAGCGCCGAAGCCTTGCGCACCGAGTGGAACGCAAAGCTCTACTGTGAGGCTGCCGACCTTGCAGGCGACCGCATGTATCCGCTGAGCGCAGCGGACTGCGGCTACGCAGAAGGGGAGACTGTCTCGGTAGACGAGCTGCAGTTCACGGTCTGGCACACGCCCGGCCATACGCCCGGCGGCGTGGTGCTGCTGTGCGGCGAGTATCTCTTCTGCGGCGATACCCTGTTTGCAGGCAGCATCGGCCGTACCGATCTGGAGGGCGGCAGCAGTGCACAGATGGCCGAGAGTCTGCGTAAACTGGCAAAGCTGCCCATCCCGCGCGGCACGCAGGTGCTGCCCGGCCATGGCGAGTTC
Source organism: Faecalibacterium faecis (assembly GCF_040096475.1). Lineage (NCBI taxonomy): Bacteria > Bacillati > Bacillota > Clostridia > Eubacteriales > Oscillospiraceae > Faecalibacterium > Faecalibacterium faecis. Next base: position 112,562 of record NZ_JBBMEP010000001.1, read on the forward strand.
TCCACCTTTGGCGATGAACTGGACAACAATTACTTCATCCGCAGCGCTGTGCGCGGCAACAATGATTTATTTTAAAGAGTGAACAACATGAAGATTTATATTACCGGCCTGCCTTCCGGCTACGAAGTGGAGCATCTGGTGCGTTTGTTTTACCCCATGGCACCGCTCACCCTCACCCCGCCGGAGAACGCCGAGGACTGCGTCTGGGCAGAAAAAACGCCGGACGGCCTGCATACACTGGTGCGTCAGGACGGCAGAAGTGCTGAACGACACGCACCGCTGCCCGCGCCTGTGGAACAGGGCGGCGAAACGCCGGAGTTCAGCCTTGCCAGCCTGACCTATGATCTGCTGCGGGATTGGACCGGCATCCGCCCGCCATGGGGCAAAATGACCGGTGTGCGCCCGGTGCGGCTCATCCACGACAAGCGCGCCGCAGGCTGGACGGAAGCGGAGATCGACCACTTTTTCCTTGACCGGTTCGACTGCTCCCAGCAGAAATACCAGATGGCCAAGGCCATTGCCGACCTGCAGGAGCCGATTTTGAAAGTGGGCAATGAACCCGGGACCTACAGCCTGTACATCGGCATCCCGTTCTGCCCGTCCCGGTGCAGCTACTGCAGCTTTGTCAGCTGCAATCTGGACCGCGACCGCAAGATGGTGCAGCCTTATGTGGACTGTTTGTGCCGAGAGGTGGAAGAGATCCGCATTCAGGCTGACAAGGCAGGCCTGAAACTGTGCAGCATCTACATCGGCGGCGGCACGCCCACCAGCCTGTCTGCCGACCAGCTGCGGCAGCTGATGGGCACGGTCCGGGCGAATTTTGACCTCTCGAAAGTCGTGGAATATACGGTGGAGGCAGGCCGTCCGGACTGCACGGATGCCGAAAAGCTGGCGGTCATTAAGGAATACGGCGCTACCCGTATCTCTATCAATCCGCAGACCTTCTCGGACGAGGTGCTGGCGGGCATTGGGCGCAAGCACTCGGCGCAGGACATTCTGGACTGCTATGCCGAAGCGCGCAAGGCCGGTCATGATGATATCAACATGGACCTGATCGCCGGCCTGCCCGGCGACACGGTGGAAAGTTTTGAGCGCAGCCTGCGGCAGGCCATCGCGCTGGACCCGGAGAACATTACCGTGCACACCCTCACCCTCAAGCGCGCTTCTCGCATCGTCATTGAGGACCAGAAGGAGAACGACTACGCCGATGTCGCCGCCATGCTGGAAAAGTGCAACCTGCTGGCCGAGGCGGGTTACCGGCCCTACTACCTCTACCGCCAGAAGAATACTCTGCAGAACCTGGAAAACGTGGGCTGGTGCAAGCCGGGCCACGAGGGATATTACAACATCTATATCATGGAGGAAGTCCAGACCATCCTCTCCGCCGGTGCAGGCGGCAGCACCAAGCTGGTGGCCGACGGCGGAAAACGGATGCAGCGCATTTTCAATTTTAAGTATCCGAACGAATATATCCAGCGTTTTGCGGAGGTGCTGGAACGCAAAAAAGGAGTGGCTGATTTTTATGATCACGATTTGGGTACCCAAACGTCTGGTTGAGATCGATCTGTACAATGTGGCAGCCCGCAGCCCACAGGCACTTGCCGACCTGAGTGAGCAGAGCTATGCCCAAAGGATAGATTACGCCGCCCAGAAAGTGCAGCTTTCCGGTGCAAAGATCGTCATGCTCACCGGCCCGTCGGCCAGCGGCAAGACCACCAGCGCCCACTGCGTTGCAAAGGCTCTGCAAAAGCGCGGGACCCCGGCGCAGGTGGTCAGTCTGGATAATTTCTTCAAAGGCGCAGAGTTCTATCCGCGCCTGCCGGACGGCACGCTGGACTACGAGAACCCCGATACGCTGGATCTGCCGCTCATCAAGCAGTGCCTGCGGGAGCTGAGCGAGACGGGCAAGACCGTGCTGCCCATCTACGATTTCTCTGCCGAAAAGCGCTCGGCAGAGGTGGAGCCCATCGACCTGCAGGGCGGTGTATGCATCGTGGAGGGCATCCATGCGCTGAACCCGGAGCTGACCGGCCTTGTAAAGGGCGACGACATCTACCGCATCTATGCAGGCCTGCGGGAGGAATACTGCATCGATGGCCGCCGCGTCATCAACACGCAGGATATCCGCCTGTGCCGCCGCACCCTGCGGGACGCTGCAGCGCGCGGCCGCAGCCCGGAAAAGACCCTTGCCATGTGGGACCGCGTGCTGGACGGTGAGACGCGGTATATCAAGGGCTTCAAAACCACGGCAGACTTTTTGCTGGATACCTCCTTTACCTACGAGCTGGGCCTGATCTCCAAGCTGCTGGGCGTGGTGCGCCGTCAGTTCACGCTGGAAGGCCACAATGCCGAGCTGTGGGACGAGACAGCCCGCCGCTTTGAGCATGTGGCACCGCTGGAGCTGGAGCTGCTGCCGGAGGACAGCATGCTGCGGGAATTCTATGGCGGCGCAGCCGACCGCAGGGCACAGAATGCCGATGTGTGAAATTATCGTGTGAATTTAGGCCGAATGCGAAAAAATTGTTTCCAAACCGGCACCAAACTGTAAAAAATGCGGTCCGTTCATTGCAAACGAGCGGCCTGTGCGCTATAATGGAGATAACATCCGCACATGGCCAACGATAAACAGGCCGATAGTAAGAGAGGTGTCTTTTATGGATTTCAACAAGATCAAGGAAATGGGTCTGGAATATGCCGAAAAAGGCAAGAACGCTGCGCTGGACCTGGCCGAAAAGGGCAAGACTCAGGCTTTGATCGTAAATGAGCAGGGCAAGCTGCTCAAGGCACAGCGCCAGTTGGGCGCACTGGTGTACAGTCTGGCCAAGGGCAAGGAAGAAAACCAGCCGCTGGTGGATAAGTATATCGAGATGATCGATAACATCGAGCAGGAGATCGCCCGTCTGAAAGCATCCCTGACCCCGGCGGAAGCTGCCGAGGTGGAATATGTGGTGCACGAGGAAGTTCCTGCTGACCAACCGGAAGAGCACAAAGCCTGCCCGCAGTGCGGTGCTCCCGTCTCGGACGATGCACTGTTCTGCAACAAGTGCGGTGCACAGCTGTAATAAAACGGTTCAGCAACAGGGCGGCGCTCCCCACAGGGCACCGTCCTGTTTTTGCGAGCGGAAAATGCAGGCGAAATGCGGGAAATTTGCGCACTTTGTCTTGCAAAACTGCATGAGATGCGATACAATATACAGTATCTTTTACAAGGCAGGTGAGCGCTGTGCTGGACTGGCAGCCAAAGGCACCCTATACGGCAGAGCAGCTGCTGGAAATTCTGCGTATCCTGCGGGACCCGGAGAACGGCTGTCCGTGGGATAAGGTACAGACCCATGCTTCCATCCGGAAGAACTTTCTGGAAGAGACCTGCGAAGCGCTGGAGGCCATTGATGCTGACGATCCGCAGTTGATGCAGGAAGAGCTGGGCGATGTGCTGATGCAGGTGGCGTTCCACGCGGTGATCGAAGAAGAGCGCGGGCGCTTTACTTTTGAGGATGTCTGCCGTGAGGTGTGCGAGAAGCTGGTGTTCCGGCATCCGAACATCTTTGCGTCCTCGGCGGCACAAAATGCGGGTATAAACGGCTGGGATGCGCTCAAAAATAAGGAAAAGGGCCGCACCACTCTGGCTGATGAGCTGGGCACAGTGCCGGTTACGCTGCCTGCTTTGATGCGTGCCCAGAAGCTGCAGAAGCGTGCCGACCGCTGCGGGGCAGAGCAGTCTGCGCCGGAAACGGCACGGCAGGCTTTGCAGGCAGCGCTGGACGGCTGGAACCGGGAACAGGACGCACAGGCGGCGGGAGAACTGCTGTTTGCTGCGGCCAATGCCATGCGGCTGGCTGGTGTGGACGCGGAGGAAGCGCTGACCTTTGCATCCAAGCGCTATTGTGCAGAACTGCTGGCGCAGAAAGAACAAAGCGGTACTCAGGTCGAGTGACCTGCTCCGATAGAGAAAAAAGAACACCAAGTAACAAATCTGGAGGGTATTTTTATGACGAAGACCGATCTGATCGCACAGGTTGCTGCGAACACTGAGATGAGCAAGAAGAGCGCTGAGCAGGCTGTCAATGCTGTGTTTGAAGCACTGAGCAAGGCCATGTCTGAGGGCGAAAAGATCACCATTTCCGGTTTTGGCACCTTTGAGATGCGTGAGCGCGCCGAGCGTCAGGGCATCAACCCCCGCACCCGTGAGCCGATCACCATTGCCGCTTCCCGCAGCATCGTGTTCAAGCCCGGCAAGTCCCTGAAGGACACCCTGTAAGCTGTATCTGCTTTGCCGCCGCTGCCTGCAAGAGGGTGCGGCGGCTTTTTTTGTGACAGGAGGAAGAACCATGCGTCTGGATAAATATTTGAAAGTTTCGCGTCTGATCAAGCGCCGCACCGTGGCAAACGAGGTGGCCGATGCAGGCCGCATCCTCATCAACGGCAAGATCGCCAAGGCCAGTCAGGCCGTCAAGGCGGGCGACATCATCGAGGTGACCTTCGGCAACCGGCCCATCAAGGTAAAGGTGCTCTCGGATGTGGAGCCGCGCACCAAGGATGTGGCCCGCGAGATGTACGAGATCATTGCAGAGGGCGAGCAGGCATAAAAGCCCCGGTCCGGTGCATAGGATGCACCAGAAAAGGGGAGACGAACCATGCCGGAAAAAACACCCAGAGACCCGCAGCCCGCTCCGCACGATCTGATCTTGGAAAGCCGCGCCCGCCTGACGGTGACCGGTGTGCAGAAGGTACTGCACTGCAATGCCGACAGCGCTGCCATGGAAACGGGCAAGGGCACGCTGCACCTGACCGGGGCGCAGCTGAACATGGCGGCGCTGGATCTGGAGACCGGGGAGGCGAAGTTTACCGGCCGCATCGACACGCTGGAATATACGGTCAGCGCACCGGCGGGCGGTTTTCTGCGCCGCCTGCTGCGATGATCCCGGTACTGCCGCCTGCAGCCCTTGGGCAGGAGATCGCTGCCTGCACGGTGCTGGGAGCCAGTGTCGGCGCACTGCGGGCTGTATTCCCGGCCAGAGGGCGTGCAGCTTTTGTGCCGGATCTGGTGTGGATGGGTGCTGTGCTGGCTGCTGTGCAGAGCTACGCAGCAGGGCAGAGCAGTGCCGGTGTTCTGCGCTGGTACATGGCTGCGGCAGCCTTTGCCGGTGCCGGTGCAGCAGCCTTTGTGCTGGGTGCACCGCTGCGTGCAGCAGGAGGCGTTTTACAGCGCCGGGTGCTCCGGCCGGCAGAGCGGCGGCGCGCCTGGCGGAGAAAGGCGCGCAAACTACGCCGCAGCGCAAAAAGAACTGCAAAAAAGCGCAAAAAGAACTTGCCAAACCAGCGCCGCATGATGTATAATTCATATGTGTTAAAGTAAGAGTCAAATGCAACGGGGGCAGAAGAGATCATGGCAGCACCGGACCGCAGAAAACGCAAGAAGAAAGTGGTCGTTAAAACGCTTGTACGGGTGTTTTTTGTCCTGCTGCTGCTGAGTATGCTGGCAGCATACATTTCCAATCAGGTCACCATCAGCTCCAAACGTGCGGAGCTGGACACGCTGAACGAGCAGATCGCTCAGCAAAAGACTGAAAACGAGGAGATGCAGCGCATTCTCAGCGGCGATGCAGACCAGATCACCGAGTGGGTCGCGCGGGATTCTTACAATTACGCTGCACCCAACGAGCGCATCTTTGTGGATGTGACCGGCAGCTGAATTGCTGCCCATTCTATGGAAAACAAGGAGTATTGAGTTTTGGCAATTGAGGTAGGGAACGTATTCGAGGGCCGCGTCACCGGTGTAAAGCCGTTTGGCGCTTTTGTCGCACTGCCGGAGGGCCGTGTAGGCATGGTCCATATTTCCGAGGTGTCCAACGAGTTCGTGCAGGACATTGCAGCTGTTCTGCACGATGGTGATATCGTCAAGGTGCAGGTGATCAACATTGCACCGGATGGCAAGATCGCGCTGTCCATCAAGCGCCTGCTGCCGCCGCCTCCGCGCCCGGCGCGTGAGGGTAGAGGCCCTGCAGGAGGTCCGCGCTCTGGTGGTCCCCGTCCGGGCGGCCCCCGCGAGGGTGGTCATTTTGGTGCAGGCCGCGGCGGCGCTGGCCGCCCCCCGCGTGAGGGCGGCAGAGGCCCTGCCCGCGACAGCGCACCCCGTGTATGGCAGCCCAAGGCTCCCGTCCGTTCCGATAACATGAGTTTTGAGGACATGATGAGCCGCTTCAAGAGCCAGAGCGAAGAGAAGATGGCCGATCTTGATCACGAGACCAATAACCGCCGCGGAGGTGGTTATGCGCCTCGCGGCCGCGGTGGCCGCCGCTGAGCGGAAAGGCCTGCGCTTTTCAAGCCGGATCAAAATAACGGAAACAGACCTGTCTCATTTGATCGGGCAGGTCTGTTTTTTCCGTAATAAAAGAAAGGAAACACAATGCCTGCAAAATTTGAACTGATCGCGCCCTGCTTTTTTGGGTGTGAATCCACTGCAAAATTTGAGCTGACCCGCATCGGCGCAGAGAATATCCGCGTGGACGATGGCCGTCTGAGCTTTGCCGGCGGCGCAGAGATGATCGCTGCTGCAAACCTCAATCTGCGCACGGTGGAGCGCGTGATGCTGCTGCTGGCCCGCTACAGGGCCGCCACCTTTGATGACCTGTTCGACGGCGTGTACGATATCCCGTGGGAGGAGCTGCTGCCCGCAGACGCAGCCTTTCCGGTCACCGGCTCTTCGCTGAACAGCCAGCTGTCCAGTGTGCCTGCCTGCCAAAGCATCATCAAAAAAGCTGTGGTCAAGCGCCTGATGGCAAAGCACCACACCTCTGTGCTGCCGGAGACCGGCGCGGAGTACAAGATCCGCTTCATGCTGCGCAAGGATCAGTGTGAGATCATGCTGGACACCACCGGCGACGGCCTGCACAAGCGCGGCTACCGCCGCAACGCCATGGAGGCACCCATCCGCGAGACTTTGGCGGCTACCATTGCAGACCTTGGCCGTGTGCGCCGCGACAGTCTGGTGGAGGACCCCTTCTGCGGCAGCGGCACGCTGCTGATCGAAGCTGCTCAGAAAGCCATGAACATTGCCCCCGGTCTGAAGCGCCGCTTTGCCGCCGAGCGCTATGGCTTTGTGCCGGCAGCCATCTGGGCCGAGCAGCGTCAGAAGGCACTGGCCGAGGCCAAGCTGGATGTGGGCTTTGAAGCCTTTGGCTATGATATCGACCCTGCCGCTGTGGCTCTGGCCAACGCCAATGCAAAGCTGGCCGGTGTGGAAAAGCGCTGCCACTTTGAAGTGGCTGATGTGGCCGACTTTGCCGCAAAGCAGGAGGCCATCGTGCTGACGAATCCCCCGTATGGCGAGCGTATGAGCACCATTGAAGGTGCTGCAAAGCTGGCCCGCACGCTGGGCCGGCAGATGGAAGCACACCCCTGTGCAGGCGTGTATGCGATCACTGCCGATATGGATTTTGAGACCCACTACGGCAAGCGTGCCAACAAGCGCCGCAAGATGTACAACGGCATGATCCCCTGCCAGCTGTATATGTACTACAGCGCGCCCAAGTTTGAGCACACTGCAAAGCCGATGCCGAAGTCCGGCTTTGACGGCAAGCGCACTGCACCGAACCGCTTTAACAAGAAGTAATTGAAAAATGTTACCTGCCGCACCGGAGCTGTCCAGTGCGGCTTTTACATTGCAGCCGGTAATTACCGGAAAAAAACAAAGCAGGGCCTGAATTGGCAGGAGATGGAAATGGACGCAAACACAGGAAGTTTTACGCTGTGTTCCGCGCCACGTGCGGCAAAGATGAGACAAATTCATGCTCTTTTTACAAAGGATGGTTGAACCTGGGCTGAAAATGGATTATACTTACCTTATTATTCTGCGGTTCTTCCGAGGAGGAAAAGGTGCGTATGAAGGGTAGGATGCGGCCATATCTGCCGGAGCTCACCATCCGGGATTACAATATCTACCTGCGCTATCTGCGCGGGGTGCGACGTCAGCTGTACGAGGCGTACGGATTATATTCCTGCCATCTGCTGCGGAGCAACGGCGTGCTGTTTGCCATCCTTTCGGACAGTCTGGCCGGGCGGCAGGCCACTTGCCAGCGCAAGCGGGTCCCGGGCACACTGGCCTGGCGCAGGCTCATGTGCCAGACCCAGGGCATCCGGCTGGCCGCACAGGTGGAGGTGCTGCTGGGCTGGCACAACCTGCAGGACCGCAAATACAGCGAGCTGCGGCCGCTCAAGCGCCTGCGCCGTGCGGTGGACCGTCTGCTGCTGCGCCGCGCCTATGAGCGTGCTGTGCAGGAGAACCCGGCGCTGGAACGGCTGTTCGTGCAGGAGCGGGATCAGGCCGTGGTGCAGATGAACCTGAGCGCCAAGAACTACTCTCTTGCCGCTGAACCCATGAGCAACATTTACGGTGCACTGTATTCCACCCTTGCCACCGACGACCCCAGCCAGCGCAAGAGCATGCGCTACATCGGCAGCAGCATCGGCCGCATTTTTTACCTGCTGGATAAGGCTGAGCGCTTTGAGATGGACAAGAGCAGCGGCCGCTACAACGTGTTCGTAGTCAACGACCTGCGGGGACAGGCTGCGGCGGTGGAGAATGCCCGCCGTCAGGCACTGGCTGCCGCCAACGATCTGATCCGCGTGTACAGTATGCTGGACATCAAATTGAACCGCGGCCTGCTGGATAACATCATGCTGCTTGGTCTGCACCATGCGGTGGACCCGCTGGAAGCCGGTGCTGAGCACGAAAACTGGGAGATCCCATGAAGCAAAACCATCAAAAAAGCTGGGCCATGGCTTACTGCGGCATTGTGGCGGCGCTGTGCGTCGCACTGATGCTGCTGGGAGCTGTGATCCCCATTGCCATGTTCATTGCGCCTGCAGTGGCAGGCTTCCTTGTTGCCACGGTGTGCGTGGAGTGCGGGATGCAGCTGGCTTTGACGGCCTATGCGGCAGTCAGCCTGCTGGCACTGCTGTTCGTGCCGGATAAGGAAGTAGCGCTGATCTTTGTGTTCCTGCTGGGGTATTACCCGCTGGCAAAGCCGAAGTTTGAGCGCATCCGCCCTGCGGTTCTGCGCATTGTCTGCAAGCTGCTGCTGTGCAACGGCACAGTGCTGGCCATGTACGGGCTGGTATTTCTGCTGGTGCCGGCGGGCAGCATTTCGCAGGAGCTGCGCACCACCGCGCTGGCTGTCTCGCTGGCAACGCTGGTCATGGGCAATGTTGCCTTTGTGCTGTACGACCGGGCATTGCATAACATGCTCATGATGTACCGGCTGGTCTGGCGGCCGAAACTTCATAAAACTTTGGGCTGGCGCTGAGCCAGCCTTTGTGCTATAATGGGGCATCAGAAAGGGGAGAGCGCAGCACACAGGTAACGCAAAGCGCCGGGCCACGCGGGTGACAGCCGCGAGGGTGACGAGGAGAGGAATCATCGAAAGATTCGGCGGATGTTTCTCCGGCTGAGGGCTAGACCAGCCGCAGAGAAGGGCAAAAAACGGCAGCAATACCGCAACAGATCCCTTCAAAGAAAGCCATACAAGAACATAAACTGTACTAGGAAGCTGACCGGATATCACTGCGCCTTTTTGCGCGGGAACGGTCGGTATGGAGGTGTTTTGTATGTGCGGCATTGTTGGTTATGTCGGTAAGCGCAGTGCGCAGGACGTGCTGCTGGATGGTCTGGAAAAGCTGGAGTATCGCGGGTACGACTCCGCCGGTGTGGCGCTTGCGCTGGACGGCGGCATCCGCGTGGTAAAAAGCAAAGGACGGCTCACCGCCCTGCGGGAAAAGCTGGCGGCGCAGCAGCTGGCACAAAGCTTCTGCGGCATCGGCCACACCCGCTGGGCTACCCATGGCGAGCCCAGCGATGTGAACAGCCACCCGCATTCGACCCCGCGTGTGAGCATTGTGCACAATGGCATCATTGAAAATTACGGCCTGCTCAAGGAGCGCTTGGCCGCAAAAGGCTATACCTTCCAGAGTGAGACGGACACCGAAGTGCTGGTAAAGTTGATCGACAGCTGCTATACCGGTGACCCGCTGCGTGCATTGCAGCAGGCGCTTGCCAAGGTGCGCGGTAGCTATGCGCTGGCCGTGCTGTTCCGGGATTACCCGGACACCATTTTTGCAGTCAAGCGGGAAAGCCCGCTGATCGTCGGCTGGGGCGAGGGCGAAAACTTTGTGGCTTCGGATATTCCGGCACTGCTCAAGTATACCCGGAAATACAGCGTGCTGGAAGAAGGGGATATGGCCGTCTGCACCACAGAGGGCATCCGCTTCTACAACGAATTTGGTGAGCCGGTGGAGCGCCAGCAACTGACGGCGGACTGGGATATGGAAGCTGCCGAAAAGGGCGGCTATCCCCACTTTATGCTCAAGGAGATCAACGAGCAGCCTGCGGCCATTATGGCCACGGTCAGCCCCCGTGTAGAGGACGGACTGCCGGTGCTGCGCATCCCGGAGCTGACCGATGAAGTGCTGCGCGGTATTGGCCGGGTGCATCTGGTGGGCTGCGGTACGGCTATGCATGCCGGCATGGTGGGTAAATCTGCCATCGAAACGTTGGCCCGTGTGCCCGCCGAGGTGGACATTGCCAGCGAGTTCCGTTACCGGGATCCCATTCTGGAAAAGAACGATCTGGTCATCATCATCAGCCAGTCCGGCGAGACCAGCGACACGTTGGCAGCGCTCAAGCTGGCCAAGAGCCGCGGCGTGCCGGTGCTGGCCATCGTGAATGTGGTTGGCAGCTCCATTGCACGTGCCGCAGATTATGTAATGTACACCTATGCCGGGCCGGAGATCGCGGTAGCATCCACCAAGGCGTATATGGTGCAGATGTGCGTGCTGTATCTGTTTGCACTGCGGCTGGCCTACGCGCGCGGACGGCTGAGCGAGGCAGAGACCCGCCGCTTTACGGCCCAGCTGCTGCGCGCACCGGAGGTCATCAAGCCGCGCCTTGCAGATTGTGAGCAGATCAAGTACCTTGCCAGCCGCTATGTGAACACCCAGAGCTGCTTCTTCATTGGGCGCGGGTTCGACTATGCGCTCTCGCTGGAGGGCAGCCTGAAACTCAAGGAGATCAGCTATGTGCACTCGGATGCCTATGCAGCCGGTGAACTGAAACATGGTACCATCAGCCTGATCACCGATGGCGTGCCGGTGATCGCACTGGCCACCCAGAAACAGGTGTACGAAAAGACCATTTCCAATGCCAAGGAGACCCGCAGCCGCGGCGCAAGGGTGCTGCTGTTTACCACAAAGGATGCTGTGGTGCCGGAAGGCGTGGCAGATGCCGTGATCCGGCTGGATGAGTATGAGGATATCCTGATGCCGCTGCAGCTCATTGTGCCGCTGCAGCTGTTTGCCTATTATATGGCTGTTCTGCGCGGCTGTGACGTGGATAAGCCGCGCAATCTGGCCAAGAGCGTGACCGTGGAGTGACGGCATAAAACGCAGCCAGAAAGCCCTGCACGAAACAGAAATAAAAAAACAGGACCTGCTCTGAATCACTGAAGTGCATTCTGTCAAGTAGAAAAAAATAATATAAGGTTTTTGTTCGCCGTTTCCACAAGGAGACGGCGAATTTTTTGTGCAAAATCGGTATCAGGCAGCTCGGTTCATGGCACCGACATGAGCCTGCATCGACATCTGGATGAACAGACGGTGCTGGTAACGGCGGCTGTTGCAGCAGTCAATCGTGAAGAGTGATTGTTCTTTCTTGACATGAAAATACCCCCAGAGTACTCAGAGTTTTTGTCTCTGTCTACTCTAGGGGTAGCGTATCACATGGAATGCCGGGGCATTGTGATTTATAGATTATTTGTTTCGGCAGGAGGTGCTTCCGATGCAGACGCTTCTACCGGAACATCGTCCTCCGGGTCACCGAAGTTGTCGTGGTAAGTCTGCAGCAGGTCGATCTCCTTGTTGCGCTTCAGGCCGTAGATGACCAGCTTTTTGATCACATCATAGATGACTGCAAACAGCGGCACACCTACGATCATGCCCACAAAGCCCCACAGACCGCCGAACAGCAGGATGGCGAACAGTACCCAGAAACTGGAAAGACCGGTGGTGTTGCCCAGGATCTTGGGGCCGATCACGTTTCCGTCCAGCTGCTGCAGCACCAGAACGAACAGGACGAACCACAGCGCCTTGATGGGGCTCTGAATGAGGATCAGCAGGGTGGCGGGCACGGCACCGATGAACGGGCCGAAGAAGGGAATCACATTGGTCACGCCGATGATCACGGAAACCAGAAGGGCACTGGGGAACTTGAAGATCAGGCAGCCGATATAGCACAGCACGCCGATGATGGCGGAATCCATGATCTTGCCGTTGATGAAACCGCCGAACATCTTATCGGCGTACTTCACTTCTTCCTTGATCAGCTCTGCCCAGCGGGGCTTGAAGATGCTGTAGAGCACCAGCTTGGCCTGCTGAACAAAGCGCTTGCGGCTGGCCAGCATATACACGGCCACGATGATGCCGATGATCAGGTTCTTGGCCATGGTCACTACGTTCAGCACACCCACTGCGGCACCGCTGACGATGTTCTGCATGGAGGGCAGGAGCCGGGTCTTGATCAGATCATCGATATTGGTGCTGATGGTGGCATAAGCAGAGTTGAGCATGTCCATGATCTGCTGGTTGTTCTCAATGAACTCCACATGATTCGCCCACTGCACGAACTTTGCGAGGTTGCGCTGCGCAGTGTAGTACAGGGTGGTCACGCTGGTAATGAGCTGCGGAATGATCATCATGCACAAAGCGTAGATGAGGAGCAGGCCGAACAGGATGGTCAGCGTAACGGACAGCACATTGACCAGACCATGCATCTTTTCCGGGATGAACCGGCGCAGAAAGCTCTCGATGGTGTTGCACACAGGTTTGAGCAGGTAGGCGATGACGGCACCGTAGATGAATGGCATCAGAATGCCGGTCAGCGTGGAGATGGCATCGCCAAAACCATCGAAGCGGTAGATCAGGAAAAAGAAGATGATGCTCAGGGAGATCGCTCCAAATCCTGCCAACATCCCGTAGAGATAGGGCTTGATGTGCGGCTTTTTGTCCATCATGATAGACTCCATTTCAGCCGCGGACAGCAGGAATCCCCGCGGCACTTATCAGATTTTGTTGCTCCTGCGCCAGATGTGCATTTTTTCGGCTTCCTTGATCAGGTCTTCACGGAAGTCGGGATGTGCTACGCTGATCAGAGCTTCAGCCTTTTCCCAGGTGGTCAGGCCCTTCAGGTTCACGCAGCCGTACTCGGTGCACAGGTAGTGGATGTTGGCACGGGTATCGGTGACGATGCTGCCGTTTTCCAGAGTGGGACGGATGCGGCTCTCCAGCTGGCCGGTCTTCTTATTAAAGAAGGTAGAGGACAGGCAGATAAAGCTCTTGCCGCCCTTGGAAAGGTATGCGCCCAGAACGAAGTCCAGCTGACCGCCGGCACCGGAGATGTGCTTGAGGCCTGCAGTCTCGGCGTTCACCTGACCGAACAGGTCGATGTCCACAGCGTTGTTGATGGAAATAAAGTTATCCAGTGCGGAGATGCTGCGGATATCGTTGGTGTAGTCCACGGGTGCAGACATGCACTCCGGATTATCGTTCAGGTAATCGTACATTTTCTGGGTGCCGGCACCGAAGGCGTAGACCTGACGGCCCTTGTCCAGCTGCTTGCATGCACCGGTGATCTTGCCGGCCTTGGCGATATCCACAAAGGCATCCACATACATTTCGGTGTGCACGCCCAGATCCTTCAAATCGCTCTGTGCGATCAGGCTGCCGATGGCATTGGGCATACCGCCGATGCCCAGCTGCAGGCAGGCACCGTTGGGGATCTGCGGAACGATCAGGTTGGCAACCTTCAGATCCACTTCGGTAGCAGCACCGGGAGCGGCCATCTGGCCGATGGGCGGGTTCTCGCCTTCCACGATGCCGGTGACCTGAGAAATGTGGATGCAGTTCTCCATGCCGCCAAGGCAGCGGGGCATGTTCTTGTTGACCTCAACGATGATCTTCTTGGCTTTTTCGCACACAGCACCCAGATGAGATGCACTGGGGCCGAAGTTGAAGTAGCCATGCTCGTCCATGGGGGTCACCTGGAACACCGCCACATCCAGCGGATCCGGGCTTTCGCGGTAGTAGCGGGGCAGCTCGGAATAACGGATGGGGGAGTAGAAGGAGAAGCCCTGTGCAATGGCCTTGCGCTCAATGCCGCCCATATGCCAGCTGTTCCATGTCATGTGTGCAGCGGGATCGTCGATCTGGAAGATCGCGGGCACCCACATCAGGATGCCGCCGCGGAAGTTGACACCTTCCAGCTCAGGCAGACGCTTTGCGATCTCGGCATCCACCGCCACAGGGGTGTTCACAGCCCAGCCGTAATCCACCCAGTCACCGCTTTTGACCAGTGCGGCAGCCTGAGCGGCGGTCATTTTCTTCTGAGCATACAGTTCCGTAAAATCCATTATAAACCATCCTCTCCTATAATAACATAAAGGAATTGTAAATTTATCATTTACTCTTCCTGCACGGACAAATCTTTGCAGGATGTTTACCACCTGTTGGCAATTTGAACACAGCTCTGACACAGGCGGATGATATCCTGATAACCAGCAGAAGGCAGCTGTCGGACAGGGCAGCAGATCTGCACAACTTAGTTATAACATTAACAATGTGTAGAATCAATAGTTTATCGAGAAAATTTTGACCGACTGGCAATATGGACAAAATTCGAGGAGTTTTTGGACGATTGTTTGGTACTGGAAAACCAAAATCTTTGCAAAAGGACTTGATAAAATTTTGACGATATGGTTTACTTATAGCGTAGCAGGCAGCTGCGATGCAGCACGACATTGATTGTTTAAATTTTAACGATAAAACGTACAGCTTGCACAAAAATCTTGCACCCAAGACTGGAAAGTGCTATCATGGCAGAACCAAAACGCGCTTTTCACAGCGCTCAAGGAGGACACCAGACGATGGCAACAGCAGTTTATCCCGGTTCGTTCGATCCGGTCACAAAAGGGCATCTCGATATCATCAAGCGCGCAGCAAAGATCAACGATCATCTGATCGTGGCGGTGCTCAACAACAGCGCAAAGAATCCGCTCTTCACCGTGGAGGAGCGCGTAGAGCTGCTCAAGGAGTGCTGCAAAGGCATCCAGAATGTTTCGGTGGAGAGCTTCGACGGCCTGACCGTGGAGTTCGCCAAGAAACGGCACGCTTCGGTGATGGTGCGGGGCCTGCGGGCGGTGACGGATTTTGAAAACGAGATCCAGCTTGCGCAGACCAATCACGCACTGATGCCCGGCATCGAGACCATGTTTCTGGCAACGAGCATCAAGTGGAGCTACCTTTCTTCCACCATTGTAAAAGAGGCAGCTTACTACGGCAGCGACATCGGTAAGTTCGTCACACCCAATGTGGAAAAGGCGGTCAACGAAAAGTATGCGCTGATCCGGCAGAAAAAAGACCCCGAGACCTAATTTGTAAAAGCGCTTACGGGCGTTTTGATAAAAATGGCTTACGAAAAGTAACACATACACAATTCAGGAGGCTATTCACATGAAAAAGATCGTTATCGCATCTGCATGCCGTACCGCTATTGGCAAGTTCGGCGGCACTCTGGCAAACGTTCCCGCAGTTGAGCTGGGCTCCATCGTCATCAAGGAAGCTCTGAACCGTGCAAACGTCGCTCCCGAGCAGGTCGATCATGTCTACATGGGCTGCGTCATTCAGGCCGGTCTGGGCCAGAACGTCGCTCGTCAGGCTGCTCTGAAGGCTGGCCTGCCCATCGAGACCCCGGCTGTCACTGTCAACGTGGTGTGCGGCTCCGGTCTGAACTGCGTCAATATGGCTGCTCAGATGATCGAGGCTGGCGATGCTGATATCGTGGTCGCAGGCGGCATGGAGAACATGGACATGGCTCCCTTCGCACTGCAGAAGGCTCGTTACGGCTACCGCATGGGCGCTCCTATGGGCAAGAGCGAGATCGTGGATACCATGGTCAACGATGCTCTGTGGGATGCCTGCGGCTTCAACAAGCACATGGGCATGACCGCTGAGAACGTCTGCACCAACGAGACCTATCAGAAGAAGTACGGCTACAGCCCCATCACCCGTGAGATGCTGGACGAGTTCTCATACAACAGCCAGCTGAAGGCTGACAAGGCCATCAAGGACGGCGCTTTCAAGGACGAGATCGTTCCCGTTGTGATCAAGGGCAAGAAGGGCGACACCGTGTTCGATACTGATGAAGGCCCCCGTCTGAGCGCTCCTGAAGTGCTGGCAAAGCTGAAGCCCGCTTTCACCAAGGACGGCATCGTGACCGCCGGCAACTCTTCCGCCATCAATGACGGCGCTGCTGCTCTGGTCATCATGAGCGAGGAGAAGGCTAAGGAGCTGGGCGTGAAGCCTCTGGCTACCTGGGTCGCAGGTGCTTTGGCTGGCGTTGAGCCGGAAGTCATGGGTCTGGGCCCCATCGCTGCTACCAAGAAGGTCATGGCTAAGACCGGCATGAGCGTTGCTGACATGGATCTGATCGAGGCCAACGAGGCATTTGCTGCTCAGTCTGTGGCTGTCAGCCAGGCTCTGAACTTTGATATGAGCAAGGTGAACGTCAACGGCGGCGCAATTGCTCTGGGCCACCCGGTCGGCGCTTCCGGCGCTCGTATCCTGGTCACCCTGCTGTATGCTATGAAGCATCGCGGTGCTCACAAGGGTCTGGCTACCCTGTGCATCGGCGGCGGCATGGGCTGCGCTACCATCGTTGAGATGGACTAAGTTCCACCTCTTGGAATCCTGACTGAATGACAGACCCGGACGGGGAAGGGAACCGGAGAGCCTTTCCTCCGTCCGGGGGCTGTTTGTGATAATTGATAAGATTTGAATAGGAGGTTTTCACAATGGCATTTGTAAAAACCGAGGTGCAGGGTGCAGTTGAGATCATTACCATCGACCGCCCCAAGGCACTGAATGCCCTGAATCCCGAAGTTCTGGCAGACCTGAAGGCAGCTTTTGAGGCTGTGGATCAGGAGACTGTCCGCTGCATCGTTCTGACCGGCGAAGGCGACAAGAGCTTCGTGGCAGGTGCAGATATCGGTTCCATGAGCACCATGACCAAGGCAGAGGGCGAGGCCTTCGGCAAGCTGGGCAATGATGTGTTCCTGATGATCGAGAGCTTCCCCATCCCCGTTATTGCAGCCGTGAACGGCTTTGCACTGGGCGGCGGCAACGAGCTGGCTATGAGCTGCGACATCCGCATCTGCTCTGACAACGCTGTGTTCGGCCAGCCGGAAGTGGGTCTGGGCATCACCCCGGGCTTCGGCGGCACCCAGCGTCTGGCACGTCTGGTCGGCATGGGTATGGCAAAGCAGCTGGTCTACTCTGCACTGAACATCAAGGCGGACGAGGCTCTGCGCATTGGTCTGGTGAACGCTGTGTATCCTCAGGCTGAACTGATGGAGAACGTGCTGAAGCTGGCCGGCAAGATCGCAAAGAATGCACCCATCGCTGTACGCAACTGCAAGAAGGCAATCAACGGCGGCATCAGCCTGCCCATCGAGAAGGCTGTTGAGGTCGAGGAAAAGCTGTTCGGCAGCTGCTTCGAGACCCACGACCAGAAGGAAGGCATGGCCTGCTTCCTGAGCCGTGAGAAGCCGAAGCCCAAGGCAGTGTTCACCAACAACTAATCCATTACTACATAATTTTTGATATTAAAGGAGAGGTTTCCTATGAAGATCGGTGTTATCGGCGCTGGCACCATGGGCCAGGGCATCGCAAAGGCATTTGCACAGGTTGAGGGCAACACCGTTGCTCTGTGCGACATCAAGCAGGAGTGGGCCGAGAATGGTCTGGCAAAGATCAAGAAGGGCTACGAGAAGCTGGTTGCCAAGGGAAAGATGACGCAGGAAAAGGCAGACGCTATCGTTGCTGCCATCACCCCGGGCCTGAAGGAAGACCTGTGCGCTGACTGCGATCTGGTCGTTGAGGCTGCTTTTGAGGATATGAAGGTCAAGCAGACCACCTTCGGCGAGCTGGATAAGATCTGCAAGCCCGAGTGCATCTTCGCTTCCAACACTTCTTCTCTGTCCATCACCGAGATCGGCAAGGGTGTTAGCCGTCCGCTGGTCGGCATGCACTTCTTTAACCCCGCAGACCGCATGAAGCTGATCGAGGTCATCGCAGGCTGCAACACTCCCGCTGAGACCGTTGAGAAGATCAAGGAGATCTCTGTTGCCATCGGCAAGCAGCCGGTTCAGGTCAACGAGGCTGCAGGTTTCGTTGTCAACCGCATCCTGATCCCCATGATCAACGAAGCAGCCTTCATCAAGATGGAAGGCGTTTCCGATATCGCTGGCATTGACACTGCCATGAAGCTGGGTGCCAACCACCCCATGGGTCCCCTGGAGCTGGGCGACTTCATCGGCCTGGATATCTGCCTGGCTATCATGGACGTGCTGTACAAGGAAACCGGCGACAGCAAGTACCGTGCATGCCCGCTGATCCGTAAGATGGTCCGCGGCGGCAACCTGGGCTGCAAGAGCGGCAAGGGCTTCTACGTTTACAACGCAGACCGCACCAAGACCCCTGTTGACCAGCTGTAAATTCTGATAAACGTTTCTCCCGACCGTGGAAACGCGGCCGGGAGGAATTTGTTTGCACCGGGCAATTCCGGTAAATGAAAAAGACCCGTTAGGAGGATATAGCGATGGATTTTACTCTGTCCAAGCAGCAGCAGATGGTACAGAAAATGTACCGCGAGTTTGCTGAGAACGAAGTCAAGCCCCTGGCAAAGAAGGTTGATGCGGAAGAGTACTTCCCCAAAGAGACCGTCGAAAAGATGGGCAAGCTCGGCATGATGGGCATTTATTTCCCGACTGAGGTCGGCGGTGCAGGCGGCGATGTGCTGTCCTACGTCATGGCAGTGGAAGAGCTGAGCAAGGTCTGCGGCACCACCGGTGTCATCGTCTCTGCTCACACCAGCCTGTGTGCTGCTCCTATTTATGAAAATGGTACTCCCGAGCAGAAGGCAAAGTATCTGCCCAAGCTGTGCAGCGGTGAGTGGCTGGGTGCTTTCGGCCTGACTGAGCCGGGTGCCGGCACTGATGCACAGGGTCAGCAGACCTTTGCAAAGCAGGACCCCGAGACCGGTGATTGGATCCTGAACGGTTCCAAGATCTTCATCACCAACGCCGGCTACGCAAACGTCTTTATCGTTATTGCTGTCACCGATATCGTGCCCGACAAGAAGGGCCGTCCTACCAAGCAGTGCTCCGCCTTTATCGTGGAGCGCACCGACCCGGGCTTCTCCGTCGGTAAGGCTGAGGACAAGATGGGCATCCGCGGTTCTTCCACCTGCGAGCTGATCTTTGAGGACTGCCGCATCCCTGCTGACCGTATGCTGGGTGTGCGTGGCCGCGGCTTCCAGCTGGCTATGGCTACTCTGGACGGTGGCCGTATCGGTATCGCATCTCAGGCTCTGGGCATTGCCGAGGGCGCTCTGGAAGAGACCGTTGCTTACGTCAAGGAGCGCAAGCAGTTCGGCCGCAGCATTTCCGCATTCCAGAACACCCAGTTCGAGCTGGCTGAGATGAAGGCACGCGTTGAGGCTGCAAAGTATCTGGTCTACGCTGCTGCTCTGAAGAAGCAGGAAGCAATGGATGGCAAGAAGGTCCGTTACAGCGTTGAGGCTGCTCAGGCAAAGCTGATCGCAGCCCGCACCGCAAGCGATGTGACCCGCCGCTGCCTGCAGCTGTTCGGCGGTTACGGCTACACCCGTGACTATCCCATCGAGCGCATGATGCGTGATGCCAAGATCACTGAGATCTACGAGGGCACCAGCGAAGTGCAGATGATGGTCATTTCCGGCGCGCTGCTGAAGTAAGGGAGGCAAGAGTTACAATGAAAGCAATTGTTTGTGTAAAGCAGGTTCCTGATACCTCCGGCAAGGTGTCCGTCAAGCCCGATGGCACTCTGGACCGTGCTTCGATGGCTACCATCACCAACCCTGATGACCTGAACGCTCTGGAGGCTGCTCTGAAGCTCAAGGACGCTACCGGCTGCGAAGTCGTTGTTGTTACCATGGGTCCCCCGCCGGCAGAAGGCATGCTGCGTGAGCTGCTGGCCCGCGGTGCAGATAAGGCTGTTCTGGTCTCCGGCCGTGAGTTCGGCGGTTCCGATACCTTCGCAACCAGCCAGATCCTGGCTGCTGCCGTCAACAAGATCGGTGTCGGCCCCGAGGACGTTGTGTTCTGCGGCCGTCAGGCAATCGATGGTGATACCGCTCAGGTCGGTCCTCAGATCGCTGAGAAGCTGCACCTGCCTCAGGTCACCTATGTGGCTGACATCCAGAAGGATGGCAACACCCTGACCGTGAAGCGTATGCTGGAGGACGGCTACATGATGGTCAAGGTGCAGACTCCCTGCCTGCTGACCTGCATCAAGGAGCTGAACCAGCCCCGTTACATGAGCGTGAACGGCATCTTCACCTGCTACGACAAGCCGATGGAAGTGTTCGATTACAACGCACTGAAGGACGATCCGCTGATCGAGGTCGATACCATCGGTCTGAAGGGTTCTCCGACGAACGTCTTTAAGTCCTTCACTCCTCCGCAGAAGGGCGCAGGCACCATGCTCAAGGGCGACGATACTGCCGCACAGCTGGCTGGTATCCTGGCCAAGAAGCACCTGATCTGATGAAAGGAGCATAGGATTACAATGGCTGATTTTAACGAATACAAGGGCGTATGGGTCTTCTGCGAGCAGCGCCAGGGCGCACTGATGTCCACTGATTTCGAGCTGGTGAGCGAGGCTCGCAAGCTGGCTGATGAGCTGGGCTGCGAGGTCACCGGCCTGCTGCTGGGCGACAACGTGGAAGGCATTGCCAAGGAACTGGGCGGCTATGGTGCCGATAAGGTCATGGTCTGCGACAGCCCCCTGCTGAAGGACTACACCACCGATGCATACGCTAAGGTCGTGTGCGACATGGTCAACGAGTACAAGCCCGAAGTCCTGCTGATCGGTGCAACCAACATCGGCCGCGATCTGGGCCCCCGCTGCGCAGCTCGTCTGCACACCGGCCTGACCGCTGATGCTACCCATCTGGACATCGACACTGCAAAGTACATTGATTTCCTGAAGGAGAGCTCCACCATCGACCTGTCCAAGCAGAAGTTCGATATGGAAGACCGCAACCTGAAGATGACCCGTCCCGCATTCGGCGGCCATCTGATGGCTACCATCATCTGCCCCCGCTTCCGTCCGCAGATGTCCACCGTGCGTCCCGGTGTTATGAAGAAGGCTCCCTTCGATCAGGCCAAGGCTGATGCCTGCCAGATCGTGAAGCCCGCATTCGCTCTGGCTGCTGAGGACATCAAGACCGAGGTCCTGAGCGTTGAGAAGGCCGCTGAGAAGCTGGTCGATCTGATCGGCGCAGACGTGATCGTCTCTGTCGGCCGCGGCATCAGCAAGGATGTCAACAAGGGCATTGAGCTGGCTGAGCAGCTGGCAGCTGCTCTGGGCGGCGGCGTTGTGGGTGCTTCCCGTGCCGTCACCGATGCAGGCTGGATGACCGCTGACCATCAGGTTGGTCAGACCGGCAAGACCGTGCACCCCAAGATCTATGTTGCTCTGGGCATCTCCGGCGCTATCCAGCACACCGCTGGTATGCAGGACTCCGAGTGCATCATCGCTGTCAACAAGAATGAGGGCGCACCCATCTTCGGTGTTGCCGACTACGGCATCGTGGGCGACCTGTTCAAGGTAGTTCCCGAACTGATCAAGCAGATCGAGGCAGCAAAGGCTGCTCAGTGATCGACTGACGCGAGATCTTTTTATAGCATAGCCTGAATTGTGGGAGGGCGGCTCTTCGGAGCCGCTCTTCTTTTTATATAAGGAATACGGCACAGCACAGATGGCCCTGAAAAGGCTGCCTGTGCTGTTTTTTGTTGCAGAAAGTACAGCCAAAGGCCGGCTCCAGCCCAGAAAAGGGCTGCGGGAGGGAAGTGGGACGGAAAAGCGCACACAAAAGTCTGGTGCGCTTTGAAATATGCATATAAGCGAGTAAACATACAGAAAAATGCATGAAAAACATTGCAGAAAAGGTGTAGAAAAATAAAATGCAACACGTTAAGTGTGACGAAACAATCCTGAAAACGGTGAAGCGCAACACGGACGTAACAAATTTACGGTATCTTGGATGAACTTGTTGCGCTTGTGAAACGATTTCGGAACGGGAAATTTTGATTTTTTTGCATTTTCTCTCAAAAAATCGACAGAAACCCCTTGACGAAGAGATGCTCTTGTGATACTTTTGTTGCACAAGAGTAACACATTTGAAACGGAAGAGTTGCAAATGCGTTGCAGTACGCATTCACATGAATGCAAAAAAGCTTTTATATACAAAAGCTTACGGAGGATGTCTTATGAAACTCGAGATGCGAACCCTGAAAAATATCGCAGCAGCAGCTATGACTTTGGCTGTGGTTTTTGGTGCTGCATCTCTCAAGCCCGTTACTGCAAACGCAGCTGAGGCTTCGGTTTCTGCCTCCATCGAAGAAGAAAATTCCTACATCAGCTTTCAGGACGAAGCTTATCAGAACGAGTTCCTGCGCCGCGTAAACAACGAGCGCGCAAAGGCTGGCCTGAAGCCGGTCCAGCTGGGCGACAGCAGCCATAACAATGCGGCTCAGGAGCGCGCTAAGGAACTGGCCTCTTCTTATTCCTACGTTCGTCCCAATGGCCAGCGCGATTTTACCATCTTCGCAGAGAATGGCATCGAAGATGTGTCGATTGGTGAGGACTACATGGCGGGCGTTTCCACCCCCGATGCAGCGGTAGATCAGTGGATGAACATTGATTTTACCCGTGAGCGCATCCTGAACGCAGACGCGACCACCATGAGCGTGGGCCACTACGAAGGCGGCGTTTACAACAACTACTGGGTGCTGATCTTCTCTTGCCCCGAAAACTCTTACGCCAGCAACTACCGTCAGGAAGTTCTGAATCTGGTCAATGCCGAGCGTGCAAAGTACGGCCTGCAGCCCCTGGTCATGGGCGATGCAAAGCTCACCGCAGCTGCTCAGCAGCGCGCCGAAGAGATCGCAACCGTCAATTCTCACGTTCGTCCCAATGGTACCAAGTGGTACACTGTTCTCAGCGAGTACGGCGTGACGGATGCCGCTGCTGGCGAGAATGCCGCATGGGGCAGCGTTTCTCCTGAAGAAGTCGTGAATGCATGGATGAACTCCGAAGGCCATCGCGCAAACATTCTGAATCCCGAAGCTCGTGCAATGGGCGTTGGCTACTACTACAACAGCTCCAGCACTTGGGGCCATCAGTGGATCCAGCTCTTTACGAAGTGATCATCTGCTTTCTTCTAACAAAAGATCGGCTGAGCTGCAAGGCTTGGCCGATTTTTTGTTGCGCTTTTTTCTGGCAGAGGACATGCGGGCAGCAGTACCGGGAGCTGGCCTTGACACAAAAACGTATGCGGCAGTGGTTGCACAACGGACGATTTATGTTATACTTGTTTTGAATAACATGCAGGAGGAACCACAGTGGAGGATTACCGCACCATCCATGGCACGGCCACAGGAGAATACGAAGAAAAGAAGAGCCGCTTCATTGCGGCGCTGTCATTTGCGGACAGCGAGGAAGCTGCCGTTGCATTTCTGGAACAGGTGCGTGCGGCCAACCGCACCGCCCGCCACAATGTGTATGCGTACCGCCTGCGGGAAGGCAACCGGGAACGCTATTCAGATGATGGTGAACCGGCCAAGACGGCGGGCACACCAGCGCTGGAGGTGCTGCAGCACAGCGGCCTGACGGATCTGATCGTGGTGGTGACCCGTTACTTTGGCGGTGTGCTGCTGGGCACCGGCGGCTTGGTGCGTGCATACACAACGGCTACGGCCCGTGCACTGGAAAATGCCGAGGTGGTCACGGTGCGCAGCGTGGTGGAGCTGAGCGTGACGGTGGATTACTCCCTTTATGAGCGTGCATCGCTGCTGATTGATGCGGCGGGAGCAAAACAGGCCGCGCCGCAGTTCACGGATCGCGTGACCCTGTGCTGGCAGATGCCGGAACACACCGAAGGCCCGCTGCTGGAACAGCTGCGGGAGCTGACGCGCGGCAGCGCGCAGGTGACGGTATCCGACCCGTTCTACGCACCGTTCTGAACCCGGCAGCGGCAAAAATAAAAAAGCAAGCATTATTTTGCGAACCGACAGGCTTTTTCCCCCTTCGACAAAGCGGGTGTGCTACAATTGCCGCAGACGCAGCAATTGGGATCGGCTGTGCCGAAACAGAGAGGGGGAATGGCGACAAAAAGGGAGGGCGACTTTGTATGGATGTACGTCAGCGCACAGAAGAGATCGAACATATGACCTTCGCGCCGTGGGCTACCTTCAGCGACCAGAGCCGCGGCCGCATGCTGCCGGAAGAGCAGGACCCGATCCGGCCGGTGTTCCAGCGTGACCGTGACCGGGTGCTGCACTGCAAGGCGTTCCGACGGCTCAAACAAAAGACGCAGGTGTTCCTCTCGCCGGAGGGAGACCTGTACCGCACCCGACTGACCCATACGCTGGAGGTCTCGCAGATCGCGCGGACCATTGCCCGCGCCCTGCGGCTGAACGAAGATCTGACCGAAGCGATCAGCCTTGCCCATGATCTGGGCCACACGCCGTTTGGCCATGCCGGGGAGCGCGCGCTGAATGAGCTGTGCCCGGACGGCTTCAAGCACTACATGCAGAGCCTGCGTGTGGTGGACAAGCTGGAAAAGGACGGCCGGGGCCTGAACCTGACGTGGGAGGTGCGCAACGGCATCGTGACCCACACAAAGGGCACCTGGGCGGCAACGCCGGAAGGGCGCATCGTGCGCATGGCGGATCAGATCGCCTATGTGAACCATGACATTGAGGACGCGGTGCGCGCCGGTGTGCTGGACCCAGCCACCCTGCCGAAGGACTGCACCGCCGTGCTGGGCCAGACAAAATCTGCCCGCATCACCACCATGATCAACAGTATCCTTGCCAACAGCGATGGGGATGTGAAGGTGGGCGCAGAGGAAAACGAAGCCTTCCTTGCGCTGCGGGATTTCATGTACGCCACCGTGTACGTGGACAAGACCGCCAAGCGGGAAGAGCAGAAGGTGGACAAGGTGATCGGGGAACTGTACGATTACTACCTGAACCATGTGGACCGGATGTCCAATTTTTACATCCAGCTGGCTTATCAGGAGGGCAGAGAACGCGCAGTGACTGATTACATCAGTGGCATGAGCGATGAATTTGCCATCCGCACTTTTGAGGAATTGTTTGTGCCCCGGAAGTGGCATGTCCTATAAATCCGAAAGGTCGTTTGAAAGATCCATGATCCCACACGAATACATTGAAGAACTGACCCGCCGCACCGACATTGTGGAGCTGGTGGGCAGCTATGTGCAGCTCAAGCGCAAGGGACGTTTGTATGGCGGCCTGTGCCCCTTTCACAGCGAAAAAACGCCCTCATTCTACGTCTACCCGGACACCCAGAGCTTTTACTGCTTTGGCTGCGGCGCAGGCGGCGATGCCATTACCTTTACGAAAAAGATCAACAGCATCGATTACCCGGAGGCCGTTAAGTTGCTGGCAGCGCGGGCCGGTATGCCGGAGCCGCAGGAGGACGACAAAACAGGCCGGATGCGCAGCCGCATCCTCTCCATGAACAAGGAGGCGGCACGGTTTTTCCACGCCTGCCTGAACTCCACCGTGGAGGAAGCCCGGCAGGCCCGTGCCTACTGGCGGCGGCGCGGTCTGGACGACAAGACGATCGTCCGGTTCGGGCTGGGCTATGCGCCCAACGACGGACAGGCGCTGTATCAGTTCCTGCGCGATAAGGGCTACAATCAGCAGGAGCTGGATGCCAGCGGCCTGTTCAAGCGCAGTGCGTCCGGCCGCATCTACTGCCTGTTCTGGAAGCGGGTGATGACCCCCATCTTTGACCTGCGCGGCAACATCATTGCGTTTGGTGGGCGCGTGCTGGACGATTCCAAACCGAAATATGTCAACAGCCCGGAAACGCTGGTGTACCACAAATCAGAGACGGTGTTTGCGCTGCAGATCGCAAAGCGCAGCGCGGTGCGCCGGTTCGTGCTGTGCGAGGGCTACATGGACGTGATCAGTATGCATCAGGCAGGCATCGACACAGCAGTGTGCGCCTGCGGCACGGCCCTGACCCCGGAGCAGGTGCGGCTCATCAGCGAGTATGCTGACGAGGTGATCCTGAGCTACGATTCGGACGAAGCAGGCCAGAAGGCCACGCTGCGCTCGCTGGAACTGTTCCGCAACAGTCCGGTAAAGGTGGGTGTGCTGCAGATCCCCGGTGCAAAGGACCCGGACGAGTACATCAAAAAGTATGGCGCAGAGCGATTCAAAGCCCTGCTGGACGGTGTGGGCAATGCACTGGACTTCCGGCTGGGCCGTCTGCGCAGCCAGTATGATCTGGCACAGGATGCCCAGCGGCTGGAATACGTGAAGGAAGCTGTGAATATGCTGGCAGAGCGCTCCAACCCTACCGAGCAGGAAGTGTATGCGGGGCGTCTGGCTGAGGAGACCAACATCTCCAAAACAGCTATCATGACCCAGCTGGAGACCGCCGTGAAGAGGGCGGGCAGCAAGCACCGCTGGGAGAAAAAGCAGCAGGCGCTCAAGTCCGGTGAGATGAATCAGATCAACGTGCCGTACAGTGCGGGTGGCAGTCAGGCGTTGGGCATTGCCAGCGCACAGCAGCGGCTGTTGGCGGCCATGCTGCGGGAGCCGCACTATATCGATCTGGTGCAGGGGCAGCTGACCGCAGAACAGTTCGTGCTGCCGCAGCAGAAGGAGCTGTTTGAAGCCATGCTGCGCTGCCGACAGGAGGGCATTGAGATCAGCCTGACCACGCTGCGCGCTTTTGTAAGCGAAGAAGCGCTGAATGAACTGAGCCATCTTGCGGCACAATACAGCGATGTGAATTGTACGCCGGATGATATCCGGCTGTATCTGGACCGCATTGCCCGGGGGATGCCCATGGCAGGCAAGGCGGCGCATATGTCCAATGAGGAACTGAGTGATTACCTCCAGTCGATGCGCGAAAAGAAGCAGGGAAATGTGCCTGTAGAAGAATGATCCCCCGCTTTCCCCTCCGGCTGGAGCAGGAGAGGAAAGGAGCAGGAACCATGCAGAAATTGTCGCAAACGGAGGAATTGGCCAGAACACTGGCCGCGCGGGCACGCCACCATGCCCTGACACCGGAGCAGATCAGCCGTGCCATGGACGAACAGGATTACGATGTGGCGCAGCTGGACGAGCTGTATACGGCACTGGAGGACCGCGGCGTGCACCTGACCGAAGAGGAAGCGGACCTGCCTGCGTTGGATGAAACGCAGATCGGCAGGCTGGAACATGAGCTTTCGGCAGAGGGGGTGGCGCTGGACGACCCGGTAAAGGCCTATTTGAAGGAGATCGGCCGGGTGCCGCTTCTGACGGCAGAGCAGGAAACGGAGCTTGCCCGTGCCGCGCAGGCCGGGGACGAGGATGCCCGGCGGAAGCTCAGCGAAGCGAACCTGCGGCTGGTGGTGTCGGTGGCAAAGCGCTATGCAGGGCGGGGCCTGCCGTTTCTGGATCTCATTCAGGAAGGCAATCTCGGTCTGATGAAGGCGGCGGAAAAGTTTGAGCCGGAGCGCGGCTTCAAATTTTCCACCTATGCCACGTGGTGGATCCGTCAGTCCATCACCCGCGCCATTGCGGATCAGGGGAGGACCATCCGCATCCCGGTGCACCTTGTGGAGAGCATCAACAGGGTCAAAAAGACGACGGGTGACCTGCTGCGGAAAAATGGCCGGGAGCCTACCGCGGAAGAGATCGCTGTTCAGCTGGACTTGGAGCCGGACCGTGTGCGGGAATTGCTGCAGCTGGCGCAGGACCCCATCAGCTTGGAAACGCCGGTGGGCGAGGAAGAGGATGCCCACCTTGAAGATTTTATTCAGGACGAGGATGCAGGCGTCCCGGTGGATGAAGCCGGGCGGCAGCTGCTGCGGCGGGAACTGTTCAGCGTGCTCAAAAGCCTGACACCGAGGGAAGAGCGGGTGATCGCACTGCGCTTCGGGCTGGAGGATGGCCGGGCGCACACGCTGGAAGAGCTGGGTAAGGAGTTCAATGTGACCCGGGAGCGGGTGCGGCAGATCGAAGCCAAGGCCCTGCGCAAGCTGCGGCATCCCAGCCGTGCAAAACGCCTGCGGGATTATCTGGATGAGTGAACGATTATAATTGCCGCCGCTTGCGCTCTGGCAATATTAGAGAAAACATTATTTTTATATTTGCAGCTCAGAAAAGCCTGCGAGCTTTTCTGAGCTGCTTTTTCACAAAAAAGGGCCGCAAGGGAAAGCGGACATATCCGACTGTAAAAGTAATACGCCAAAACACAAGGGCAAAGATAGACAAATTGCACAAGGGGATTATGAACAGGAACGTGCAAAATAAAAAAATCAAGCCCTAAAACAGCAAAACACAACACGCTGCCGGGCGTGCGAAAATGAAAGAAAAAATAAATTTGTTTTGGCAAAAATCTGAAAAATGGCTTGACAGCAAGGCTTTTAGGGTGTATACTGCATTAGTATCACATAATGGACTAGTGCGCCAAAAAGGGGAATACGCAGGCGGCGGCTGGACGGGTCAAACCGAAAAGTTTGTGAAAAACGCCGAAAGGTTCCCTTCGACGCGGGTCGAATTATGTGTGTCTGCTCAAATTTGACCCGTGTATACGACATCCCGTAGAGTATAAAAGTAAGGAGTGGTTGATTTTATGATGAAAGTCAAGCCCGTAAAGCTCGGCAAAACCGAGCGCATGAGCTTCTCCCACATCGACGAAGTCATCAGTATGCCGAACCTGATCGAGGTCCAGAAGAACTCTTATCAGTGGTTCCTGGACGAGGGCCTGAAAGAGGTCTTCCACGATATCGGCACCATTGAGGACTACACCGGCAATCTGGCACTGAGCTTTGTGGACTTCCGCCTGGATAAGGAGCCGAAGTACAGCATCAAGGAGTGCAAGGAGCGCGACGTGACCTATGCAGCACCCCTGCGCGTCACCGCCCGTCTGCTGAACAAGGAGACCGGCGAAGTGAAGGATCAGGAGATCTTCATGGGCGATTTCCCGCTGATGACCGATGCCGGCACCTTTGTGATCAACGGTGCAGAGCGTGCGATCGTCAGCCAGCTGGTGCGTTCTCCTGGCGTGTTCTACGGCGATGCCAAGGACAAGGTGGGCAACGACCTGTACAGCGCCACCATGAACCCCAACCGCGGTGCATGGCTGGAGTACGAGACCGATGCTTCCGATGTGTTCTATGTCCGTATCGATAAGAACCGCAAGCTGCCTGTCACCGTGCTGTGCCGTGCACTGGGCCTGTCCACCAACGAGGACATCCTGAACTTCTTTGGCGACGATGAGCGCATCCTCGCTACTCTGGAAAAGGATACCACCAAGAATCAGGAAGAGGGCCTGCTGGAAGTCTACCGCAAGCTGCGCCCCGGCGAGCCTCCCACGGTGGAGTCTGCTACCAGCCA
Source organism: Faecalibacterium faecis (assembly GCF_040096475.1). Lineage (NCBI taxonomy): Bacteria > Bacillati > Bacillota > Clostridia > Eubacteriales > Oscillospiraceae > Faecalibacterium > Faecalibacterium faecis. The sequence goes on from NZ_JBBMEP010000001.1 coordinate 142,138, forward strand.
GATCAACATGCTGTTCTTCGACCCGCGCCGTTATGATCTGTCTCGTTTCGGCCGCTATAAGATGAACAAGAAGCTGTCTCTGGCCCGCCGCATCACCGGTCAGGTGGCTGCTGAGAATGTGGTCGCTCCGCTGACCGGCGAGATCCTGATCGAGGCTGGTGCCAAGATCACCCGCGAGCTGGCTGAGAAGGCTGACAATGCCGGTGTGAATCTGGTCGTGCTGAAGCTCGACGATCCCATGAAGGAAGAGAGCCGGAAAGTCAAGGTCATCACCAACGGCTGTGTGGATGCACAGGGCTTCTTCTCCTTCGACGTGAAGGAGTGCGGCATCAACGAGCGCTGCTCCTTCGATGAGATCAAGAAGATCCTCGACACCACCTCTGATGTGGAAGAGCAGAAGGAGATGCTGCGCCGCAACCACGACCAGCTGATCGGCCGCACCGTTACGGTCGCCGATATTCTGGCTTCCATCAACTACCTGAACGGTCTGGGCCACAATATTGGCACCACCGATGATATCGACCATCTGGGCAACCGCCGCATCCGCAGCGTGGGCGAGCTGCTGCAGAACCAGTTCCGCATCGGCTTCTCCCGCATGGAGCGCGTCATCCGTGAGCGCATGACCCTGCAGAGCCAGGATCAGAGCGTCATCACCCCGCAGGCCCTCATCAACATCCGTCCGGTGGTGGCAGCCATCAAGGAGTTCTTCGGTTCTTCTCCGCTGTCCCAGTTCATGGATCAGAACAACCCGCTGGCTGAGCTGACCCACAAGCGCCGCCTGTCTGCTCTGGGCCCCGGCGGTCTGAGCCGTGACCGCGCAGGTTTCGAGGTCCGCGACGTTCACTACAGCCACTACGGCCGTATGTGCCCCATCGAGACTCCTGAAGGCCCCAACATCGGTCTGATCTCCTATCTGGCATCTTACGCCAAGATCAACGAGTACGGCTTCGTGGAAGCTCCGTACCGCAAGGTCAAGAAGATCTATGACGAGAACGGCAACCTGAAGGAACAGGTCGTCACCGACGAGGTCGAGTATATGACCGCTGACGTCGAGGACGAGTACGTTGTGGCACAGGCCAACGAGCCGCTGGATGAGGGCAAGCACTTCATCCGTCCCCGTGTGTCTGCCCGCCGCCGCGACGAGATCCTTGAAATTGATGCAGAGAAAGTCGATTACATGGACGTTTCTCCGCGAATGATGGTCTCTGTTGCTACCGCCTGCATCCCCTTCCTGGAGAACGATGACTGTAACCGTGCTCTGATGGGTTCCAACATGCAGCGTCAGGCAGTGCCTCTGATGGTCACCCAGCAGCCCATCGTTGCTACCGGTATGGAGTACAAGGCTGCTACCGACTCCGGCACCGCTGTTCTGGCAAAGAATGACGGTATCGTTGAGAAGATGGATGCCAACCATGTTGTTGTGCGCAACAACAAGGGCGAGCTGGAGGATTATCCTCTGGTCAAGTTCGCACGCTCCAACGCAGGCACCTGCATCAACCAGCGTCCCATCGTGGAGGTCGGCGAGAGCGTCAAGGCCGGTCAGGTGCTGGCCGACGGCCCTGCAATGCGCAACGGCGAAATTTCTCTGGGTAAGAACGCTCTGATCGGCTTCATGACCTGGGAAGGCTACAACTACGAGGATGCCGTTCTGCTGAACGAGAAGATCGTGCGCGAGGACGTGTACACCTCCATTCATATTGAAGAGTACGAGACCGAGAGCCGCGATACCAAGCTGGGACCCGAAGAGATCACCCGTGATATCCCCAACGTTTCTGAGGATGCACTGAAGGATCTGGACGAGCGCGGCATCATCCGCATCGGTGCCGAGGTCAAGAGCGGCGACATTCTGGTCGGCAAGGTCACCCCGAAGGGCGAGACCGAGCTGACCGCTGAAGAGCGCCTGCTGCGCGCCATCTTCGGCGAGAAGGCACGCGAAGTGCGTGATACTTCTCTGCGCGTGCCCCATGGTGCATACGGCATCATCGTGGATGTCAAGGTGTTCACCCCGGAGAACAGCGACGAGCTGCAGCCCGGCGTGCGCGAGGTCGTCCGCTGCTATATCGCCCAGAAGCGCAAGATCAGCGTTGGCGATAAGATGGCAGGCCGTCACGGCAACAAGGGTGTCGTTTCCCGCATTCTGCCGCAGGAGGACATGCCCTACCTGCCCGACGGCACCCCGCTGGACATCGTGCTGAACCCCCTGGGCGTGCCTTCCCGTATGAACATCGGTCAGGTGCTGGAAGTCAACCTGGGCTACGCTGCCAAGGCATGCGGCATCAAGGTCATGACTCCCGTCTTCGACTCTGCTCGTGAAAACGACATCGGCGATACCTTTGATACCGCCCGCGAGATGTGGCATGGCGAGAATGCTCCTGCATATCCCACGAAGCTCCCCAAGATCATGGGCGAGAAGGGACACATCATCGACTTCTCCAAGATCGAGCTGGACCGCGATGGCAAGACCACCGTTTACGATGGCCGCACCGGCGAAAAGTTCGATAACCGCGTTACCGTCGGTTATATGTACTACCTGAAGCTGCATCACCTGGTCGATGATAAGATCCATGCACGTTCTACCGGCCCCTACTCTCTGGTCACTCAGCAGCCTCTGGGCGGCAAGGCCCAGTTCGGCGGCCAGCGCTTTGGCGAAATGGAAGTCTGGGCACTGGAAGCTTACGGCGCTGCTTACACTCTGCAGGAGATCCTGACCGTCAAGTCCGACGACGTGGAGGGCCGTGTGAAGACCTACGAGGCTATCGTTAAGGGTGAGCCGATCCCGCAGCCCGGCATTCCCGAGTCCTTCCGCGTTATGCTGAAGGAACTGCAGTCTCTGGGTCTGGACGTTGTTGTTCAGGACAAGGACGGCAACGAGATCGACATGCGTCAGAACTTCGACGACGAAGAGACCGGCTTTGATATGCGCGATGTTGCCGGCACTGAGAACGTCGTGCAGGAGAGCGAACTGCTCAACGATTATAATATTAAGGATGCCGATGCCGGTTTCGATGATCCTTCTGTGCTGGAGGACAATAACTCCGGTGCCGAAGCTCCCGCTTCTTCTGACGAAGTAGATTTCTGATCAGACAAAGAACACAAGCCTCAAGCCCCCTGTTCCGCGTGCTGCGGCAGGGGAGAGGGGCCTGTGGTCTGAACAAGAAAGCCGCCTGTATCATCGAGACAACTAGAGATTAAGAAAGGGTTCGTTTCATGGAAAACAACGTTTTCGATTCCATCAAGATCGGCCTTGCCTCCCCGGAGCAGATCCGCAACTGGAGCTACGGCGAGGTCAAAAAGCCTGAGACCATCAACTACCGTACCCTGAAGCCGGAGCGCGACGGCTTGTACTGTGAGCGCATTTTTGGACCTACCAAGGACTGGGAGTGCCACTGCGGTAAGTATAAGCGCATCCGCTACAAGGGCAAGATCTGCGACCGCTGCGGCGTTGAAGTGACCAAGGCCAAGGTCCGCCGTGAGCGCATGGGCCACATTGAGCTGGCCGCTCCCGTCAGCCACATCTGGTACTTCAAGGGCATCCCCAGCCGCATCGGCCTGATGCTGGACATCAGCCCCCGCCTGCTGGAGAAGGTGCTGTACTTTGCAAGCTATATCGTCACTGATCCGGGCGCTACCCGTCTGGAAAAGAAGCAGCTGCTCACCGAGAGCGAGTATCGTGAGATGCGCGACCACTACGGTGATGAGTTCGAGGCTGCTATGGGCGCTGAGGCCATTCAGGATCTGCTGAAGGAGATCGATCTGGATCAGCTGAGTGAAGAGCTGACTGCCGAGGTGGAAAAGTCCTCCGGCCAGAAGCGCGTGCGCATCCTCAAGCGTCTGGAAGTAGTTGAGGCATTCCGCATTTCCGGCAACCGTCCTGAATGGATGGTCATGGATGTGCTGCCTGTTCTGCCGCCTGACCTGCGCCCCATGGTCCAGCTGGACGGCGGCCGTTTTGCCACCTCCGACCTGAACGACCTGTACCGCCGCGTGATCAACCGCAACAACCGTCTGCGCCGTCTGCTGGAGCTGGGCGCTCCCGATATCATCGTGCGCAACGAGAAGCGTATGCTGCAGGAAGCAGTGGACAGCCTGATCGACAACGGCCGCCGCGGCCGTCCGGTCACCGGCCCCAACAACCGCGCACTGAAGAGCCTTTCCGATATGCTGAAGGGCAAGCAGGGCCGCTTCCGTCAGAACCTGCTGGGCAAGCGTGTTGACTACTCCGGTCGTTCTGTTATCGTCGTCGGCCCTGAGCTGAAGATGGATCAGTGCGGTCTGCCCAAGGAAATGGCTCTGGAGCTGTTCAAGCCCTTTGTCATGAAGGATCTGGTGGAGAAGGGTATTGCCAACAACATCAAGTCCGCCCGCAAGATGGTGGAGCGCGCTAAGCCCGAAGTGTGGGACAGCCTGGAGACCGTGATCAAGGGCCACCCCGTTCTGCTGAACCGTGCACCTACCCTGCACCGTCTGGGCATTCAGGCTTTCAACCCGGTGCTGGTGGAGGGCCGTGCAATCAAGCTGCACCCGTTGGCATGTACCGCATTCAACGCCGACTTCGACGGTGACCAGATGGCAGTGCATCTGCCTCTGGGCGAGGATGCCTGCCGTGAGGCCAAGATGCTGATGCTGGCTTCCGGCAACCTGCTGAAGCCCTCTGACGGCGCACCTGTTACCGTGCCTACGCAGGATATGATCCTGGGCAGCTACTACCTGACCACCGTTCGTGAAAATGACGAGGGCGCAGGCAAGGTGTTCCGCGATGAGAACGAAGCCCTGATGGCTTATGCAGAGCACATCGTTACCCTGCACGCACCCATCAAGGTGCGCCGCACCATGACCATTGACGGCGTGGAGCGCACCGGTCTGGTGGAAGCCACCGTCGGCCGCATCATCTTCAATAACCCTGTTCCTCAGAATCTGGGTTATATCGACCGTACTGATCCCGAGCACTGGCTGGAGTACGAGGTCAGCTTCCGCGTGACCAAGAAGACTCTGCCCGACATCATTTCCCGCTGCATGACCCGCAACGGCACCCGCAAGTGTGCAAAGATGCTGGATGCCATCAAGGCGCAGGGCTACAAGTACTCCACTCTGTCTGCAATCTCCGTCGCTGTGTGCGACGCTGTGATCCCGCCGCAGAAGCAGGAACTGATCGCTGAGGCTGACCAGCAGATCGCAAAGGTCGGCAAGCTGTTCAACCGCGGCCTGATCTCCGACAACGAGCGTTACAACCAGACCATCGCCATCTGGCAGGCTACCACCGATAAGGTCTCCAAGGCTCTGGCAGACAACCTGCCCAAGGACAACGAGATCTATATGATGGCTGACTCCGGTGCTCGTGGTTCTATGAACCAGATCAAGCAGCTGGCCGGTATGCGCGGCCTGCTGGCAAACACCGCTGGCCACACCATCGAGATGCCCATTCGTGCCAACTACCGTGAAGGTCTGAATATTCTGGAATATTTCGTTTCTGCCCGTGGTGCCCGTAAGGGTCTGGCCGATACCGCTCTGCGTACCGCTGACTCCGGTTACCTGACCCGCCGCATGGTCGATGTCTCTCAGGATGTCATTGTGCGCGAGATCGACTGCGGCACCACCGACGGCCTGTGGGTGTCTGAGATCCACGAGGGCAAGGAGAAGATCGAGAGCTTCCGCGAGCGCTTGATCGGCCGCTTCGCTGTGGGCGATGTGGTCAACCCCGTCACCGGCAAGGTGATCGTGCCGGAAGGCAAGATGATCGACCTGTACGATGCAAACGAGATCGAGGCTGCTGGCATTACCAAGCTGAAGATCCGCAGCCTGCTGACCTGCCGTGCAAAGACCGGTGTCTGCGCACGCTGCTACGGTTCCGATATGGCAAACGGCGAGCCGGTCCGTCTGGGCGAGTCTGTCGGCGTTATCGCCGCAGAGTCCATCGGCGAGCCTGGTACTCAGCTGACCATGCGTACCTTCCATACCGGCGGTATCGCATCTGCTGAAGATATCACGCAGGGTCTTCCCCGTGTTGAAGAGCTGTTCGAGAGCCGCCGTCCCAAGAGCATGGCCATCATGAGCGAGATCTCTGGTGTCGTTTCTCAGGACGATACCAAGAAGAATGTCGTTATCAAGGTGACCGGCAAGGACGAGAACGGTGCCGAGGTCGTAAAGAGCTACTCCATCCCGTTCACCCAGCATTCCCGCGTGATGCCGGGTGACCGTGTGGAGAAGGGCGACATCATCACCCGTGAAGGTGTTCTGTATCCGCAGGATATTCTGGCAATCAAGGGTCTGGAGGATGTCCAGAACTACCTAATCAACGAAGTTCAGAAGGTCTACCGTCTGCAGGGCGTTGAGATCAACGATAAGCATATCGAAGTCATCGTCCGTCAGATGTGCCGCAAGGTGCGCGTGACGGATTCCGGTTCTTCCAACCTGATCGGCGGTGCACTGGCAAGCCGTCTGGAAGTGGAGAGCATCAACGCCGATCTGCAGCAGCGCATCGACGCTGGTGAAGAGGGCCTGAAGCTGGTTGAGTACCAGCAGGTGCTGCTGGGCATCACCAAGGCTGCTCTGGCAAACGACTCCTTCCTGTCCGCTGCATCCTTCCAGGAGACCACCCGCGTGCTGACCGAAGCTGCCATCAAGGGCAAGGTCGACCCGCTGGCCGGCCTGAAGGAGAACGTCATCATTGGTAAGCTGATCCCCGCAGGTACTGGTCTGCCGGAAGTCCGTGAGGATCTGAAGAACCGTGAGGCTGAGCGCGATGCTGAGATCGCTGCCGAACAGGCAGCTGCTGTACAGTAAGCAAAGCTCCTTCTTCTGAAATAAAACAATGGACCGCTCTGTGGGCATCCGCCTGCAGGGCGGTTTTTATATGCCCGGAAAAGCGGAAACAGGGGAGAAAACCGTGCGTTTTGCGTCGAAAAAATGCTGAAAGAAAAAATCTGGAATAAATGCAAAAAACTTTGCAAAAACTGTTGACATCCGCCTGTAAAGCGAGTATTATATAACTGTTGCGCATCCCTCATGGGGATAGTGCGGCAAAAAAGTCGGAAAAAGTCCGATGTGCATTATTAAGAAAGGAGAAACAAAATGCCTACTTTTAACCAGCTTGTACGCAAGGGCCGTCAGGTTCTGGCTACCAAGAGCACCGCTCCCGCACTGCTGAAGAGCTACAATTCTCAGAAGAAACAGTATTCTGATCTGAACAGCCCCCAGAAGCGTGGTGTCTGCACTGCTGTTCGTACCATGACCCCCAAGAAGCCCAACTCTGCTCTGCGTAAGGTTGCTCGTGTCCGCCTCACGAATGGTATCGAGGTCACCTCTTACATTCCCGGTATCGGCCATAACCTGCAGGAGCACTCCGTCGTGCTGATCCGTGGCGGTCGTGTTAAGGACCTGCCCGGTGTGCGTTACCACATCATCCGTGGTACCCTGGATACTCAGGGTGTGGCAGGCCGTAATCAGGCCCGCTCCAAGTACGGCGCAAAGCGTCCTAAGGCCGGTGCTGCAAAGAAGTAATTGAGGACAACCGCCATAAACGGCTTTCCATTATATAAATAACAAGTCCGCTTGCAAAGCGGAGGGCAACAGTTTATGTAAAGGTCAGCTCTTTGTGACACAACGGGAGTTTTATTACTTTCGAGTACCGATGATATCATTCTGTGAAGGAGGGAAGAAAGATGCCTAGAAGAGGTAACATTGCTAAGCGCGATGTCTTAGCTGATCCTATTTACAATTCCAAGATGGTCACTCGTCTGGTCAACAGCGTTATGCTGGATGGCAAGAAGGGCGTCGCTCAGAAGATCGTTTACGAAGCTTTCTCCATGATTCAGGAGAAGACCGGCAACGATCCTCTGGAGACTTTCGAGAAGGCGATGGAGAACATCATGCCCAGCCTCGAGTGCAAGACCCGCCGCGTTGGCGGTGCTAACTACCAGGTTCCTCTGGAAGTCAGCCCGGCTCGCCGCGAGACCCTGGGTCTGCGCTGGCTGACTGCCTACAGCCGCAGCCGTGGTGAGAAGACCATGGCTCAGCGTCTGGCTGCTGAAATCATGGATGCTGCCAACAACACTGGTAACGCCGTGAAGAAGCGTGAGGATACTCACAAGATGGCAGAGGCCAACAAGGCTTTCGCTCATTTCCGTTATTGATCTGTTCTGTAGGAGGTTAATTTCATGGCTACACCCAGAGAAGTTTCTCTTCAGATGACGAGAAATATCGGCATTATGGCCCACATTGATGCTGGTAAAACTACTACTACCGAGCGTATTCTGTACTACACCGGTATCAACCACAAGATCGGCGAAGTTCATGATGGCGGCGCTACCATGGACTGGATGGTTCAGGAGCAGGAGCGTGGTATCACCATCACTTCCGCTGCTACCACCTGCTACTGGAGCCACTCTGAGACCCAGAAGGATCCGGTTGCATTCAAGAAGAACCGTCACCGCATCAACATCATCGACACCCCGGGCCACGTGGACTTCACTGTTGAGGTCCAGCGTTCCCTGCGCGTGCTGGACGGTTCTGTGACCGTTCTGGCTGCAAAGGGCGGTGTTGAGCCGCAGTCTGAGACCGTTTGGCGTCAGGCTGACGAGTACAAGGTTCCCCGTATGGTGTACGTTAACAAGATGGACACCATGGGTGCCGACTTCTTCCGCTGCATCAAGATGCTGCACGATCGTCTGCACGCAAACGGCGTGGCAATCCAGCTGCCTATCGGTCAGGAGGATACCTTCCGCGGTATCGTTGACCTGGTCGATATGAACGCTGAGGTCTACTACGACGACATGGGCAACGACATGCGCACTGAGCCCATCCCCGAGGATATGCGTGAGCAGGCCGAGGAGTACCACAACATTCTGATCGAGGCTGTTGCTGAGAACGACGAAGAGTTGATGGAGAAGTACCTCGAGGGCGAGGAGATCACCCGTGCCGAGCTGAAGGCTGCGATCCGCAAGGAGACCATCGCCAACACGCTGGTTCCCGTTGTCTGCGGTTCTTCCTACAAGAACCGTGGTGTCCAGAAGCTGCTGGACGCTATCGTTGACTATATGCCCGCTCCTACCGATGTCCCTGACATCAAGGGCGTGAATCCCGAGACTGAGGAAGAGGAGACCCGTCCGTCTTCTGACGACGCTCCCTTCGCAGCTCTGGCCTTCAAGATCGCTACCGACCCGTTCGTTGGTAAGCTGGCATACTTCCGTGTTTACTCCGGTAAGGTTGAGGCAGGTACCACTGTCTACAACTCCGTGAAGGACAGCAAGGAGCGTATGGGCCGCATCCTGCAGATGCATTCTAACCACCGCAAGGATATCGACTGCTGCTACGCAGGTGATATCGCTGCTGTTGTCGGTCTGAAGAACACCACTACCGGTGACACTCTGTGTGATGAGAATCATCCCATCATTCTGGAGTCCATGAAGTTCCCCGAGCCTGTTATCCGCGTTGCCATCGAGCCTAAGACCAAGGCCGGCAACGAGAAGATGGGCATCGCGCTGGCAAAGCTGGCCGAAGAGGATCCGACCTTCAAGACCTACACTGACGAAGAGACCGGTCAGACCATCATCGCCGGTATGGGCGAGCTGCACCTGGAGATCATCGTTGACCGTCTGCTGCGTGAGTTCAAGGTTGAAGCAAACGTGGGTGCACCTCAGGTTGCTTACCGTGAGACCATCCGCAAAGAGGCCAACCAGGAGACCAAGTACGCACGTCAGTCCGGTGGTAAGGGCCAGTACGGTCATGTTAAGATCAAGATCGAGCCCAACGAGCCCGGCAAGGGTTACGAGTTCGTCAACGCCATCGTTGGCGGTGCCATCCCGAAGGAATACATCCCGGCTATCGACAACGGTATCCAGGGTGCTATGAAGTCCGGTGTTCTGGCTGGCTATCCTGTCGTTGATGTCAAGGTTACCCTGTGGGATGGTTCTTATCATGAGGTCGACTCCTCTGAAATGGCCTTCTCCATTGCTGGTTCTATGGCGTTCAAGGATGCTATGCGCAAGGCTGATCCTATCATCACTGAGCCTATCATGAAGGTTGCAGTTATCGTTCCCGATGAGTATCTGGGCGATGTTATCGGCGACCTGAATGCACGCCGTGGTCAGATCCAGGGCATGGAAGCTATGGCTGGTACTCAGCGCGTCAATGCATTTGTGCCTCTGGCTCAGATGTTCGGCTATGCTACCGACCTGCGTTCCAAGACTCAGGGCCGTGGCCAGTATGTCATGGAGCCGTCTCACTACGAGCCGGTGCCCAAGAACATTGCTGACCAGATCATTGCTGGCCGCACCAAGGGCTGATCGCCTTAAATTTAAAGTGAATTTTGCCGGGGTAGTGTAACCTCGGCAAAATTTCCTGTAAAAGCACTTGATTTTACAGGGCAAATTTAGTAGAATAGCCTTGCAATGCAATGTCTGCATCTTGCAGGGTTGTTGTAACCAAATATCAAAACCTAAATTAAGGGAGGATATTCCAATGGCTGAAAAGGCAAAGTTCGACCGTTCTAAGCCGCATGTGAACATCGGCACCATCGGTCACGTTGACCACGGCAAGACCACTCTGACCGCCGCTATCACCAAGTACCTGGCTCTGAAGGGCGACGCAGACTTCATGGATTATGCCAACATCGATAAGGCTCCTGAGGAGCGTGCTCGTGGTATCACGATCAACTCCGCTCACGTTGAGTATCAGACCGACGCTCGTCACTACGCTCACGTTGACTGCCCGGGCCATGCTGACTACGTTAAGAACATGATCACTGGTGCTGCTCAGATGGACGGCGCTATTCTGGTCGTTGCTGCTACCGATGGTCCCATGCCCCAGACCCGTGAGCACATCCTGCTGGCTCGTCAGGTCGGCGTGCCCTATATCGTCGTGTTCATGAACAAGTGCGATATGGTCGACGACGAAGAGCTGCTGGATCTGGTCGAGATGGAGATCCGTGAGCTGCTGACCGAGTACGACTTCCCCGGCGACGACACCCCGATCATTCGTGGTTCCGCTCTGAAGGCTCTGGAGTCTACCTCCACTGATCCCAATGCTCCCGAGTATGCTTGCATCAAGGAGCTGATGGACGCTGTTGACACCTATATCCCCAACCCCGATCGTGAGGAAGACAAGCCCTTCCTGATGCCCATCGAGGATGTCATGACCATTTCTGGCCGTGGTACTGTTGCAACCGGTCGTGTTGAGCGTGGTATTGCTAAGGTTGGCGATGCTATGGAGATCGTCGGCATCAAGCCCGATCGTCTGAGCACCACCATCACCGGTCTGGAGATGTTCCGTAAGTCTCTGGACTTCGCTGAGGCTGGCGATAACATCGGCGCTCTGCTGCGTGGTGTTGATCGTACCCAGATCGAGCGTGGTCAGGTTCTGGCTAAGCCCGGTTCTGTGCACCCCCACAAGACTTTCGAGTCTCAGGTGTACGTTCTGACCAAGGACGAAGGCGGCCGTCACACCCCGTTCTTCTCCAACTATCGTCCTCAGTTCTACTTCCGCACCACCGACGTGACCGGTATCATCACTCTGCCCGAAGGCACTGAGATGTGCATGCCCGGCGATAACGTCATGATGCACGTTGAGCTGCTGACCCCTGTTGCTATGGAAGAGGGCCTGCGTTTCGCTATCCGTGAGGGTGGCCGTACCGTTGGTTCTGGCGTTGTTGGCAAGATCATTGAGTGATTTTGACCCTTCGCGCCTTTCCTAAGGCTAAAGGTTAAACTTACGAGAGACCTTCCCATTCCGGAGAGTGGGAAGGTCTCTTTTTGTTTTAGATCCTCTGTCTGTAAGGGCAGGGGTGTATGCCGGATTTTTCAGAGACACGCTTCCACCACGAAATTTATCTGAGTGATCCTCGCCGCGCTGCACCGGGAACACTGAAAACGGTGTTGCGGCATCCCATACGTGAAAAATAAAAACAGGAAAATTCACAAATGATGTCGCTTTTATTTGGCAGATGTGCTATACTGATTTTATCTGTAGAAACACATTGAATGGATAAGGGAGGAGAGAACTTCATGCAGCATGAAACTGTCATCGTGCTGGACTTTGGCGGCCAGTACAATCAGCTGATCGCGCGCCGCGTCCGCGAGAACAATGTCTACTGTGAAATCTATTCCTATAAAACCGATCTGTCGGTTATCAAGGCAAAGAACCCCAAGGGTATCATCTTTACCGGTGGCCCCAACAGCGTTTATCTGGAGGATTCCCCCACGATCGACCCTGAGATCTTCAACTGGGGTGTGCCTGTGCTGGGCATCTGCTACGGCAGCCAGCTGATGATGCATCTGCTGGGCGGCCATGTTTGCCGCGCACCGGAGCGCGAGTACGGCAAGACTGAGGTGTTCGTGGACACGAACAGCAAGATGTTCACCGATGTGCAGCCCTCCACCATTTGCTGGATGAGCCACAACGACTATATTGAGCAGGCAGCGCCCGGCTTTAAAATCACTGCTCACACGGTCAACTGCCCGGTAGCTGCGGCAGAGAACGCTGAGAAGGGCCTGTACGCGGTCCAGTTCCATCCGGAAGTGCTGCACACTGCGGAAGGCAAGAAGATGCTGCGCAACTTCGTGTACAACGTCTGCGGCTGCACCGGCGACTGGAAGATGGACTCCTTTGTGGAGAACAACGTCAAGGCCCTGCGTGAGCGCATCGGCGATGGCAAGGTGCTGTGCGCCTTGTCCGGCGGCGTGGATTCCTCCGTTCTGGCAGCTATGCTGGCTAAGGCTATCGGCAAGCAGCTGACCTGCGTGTTTGTGGATCACGGTCTGCTGCGTAAGAACGAGAAGGAAGAGGTCTGCTCTGTATTCGGCCCGGGCAATGCCAACGGCTTTGATATCAACTTTATCTGTGTGGATGCCCGCGAACGCTACTTTGCAAAGCTGGCTGGTGTCACCGAGCCGGAGCGCAAGCGCAAGATCATCGGCGAAGAGTTCATCCGTGTGTTTGAAGAGCAGGCCAAGAAGATCGGCAAGGTGGATTTCCTGGCACAGGGTACCATTTACCCGGATGTCGTTGAGAGCGGTCTGGGCGGTGAGTCCACTGTTATCAAGAGCCACCACAACGTCGGCGGTCTGCCCGACACCGTGGACTTCAAGGAGTTGGTGGAGCCGCTGCGCAACCTGTTCAAAGACGAGGTGCGTCAGGCCGGCCGTGAGCTGGGTCTGCCCGAATATCTGGTCAGCCGTCAGCCGTTCCCCGGCCCGGGCCTTGGCATCCGCATCATCGGCGAAGTGACCCCGGAGAAGGTGGCAATCGTGCAGGATGCCGATGCGATCTGGCGTGAGGAGATCGCAAAGGCGGGTCTGGATAAGGAAATCAGCCAGTACTATGCAGCCTTGACCAACATGCACAGTGTGGGCGTCATGGGCGACGAGCGCACCTATGATTACGCTGTGGCCCTGCGTGCTGTGACCACCACCGACTTCATGACTGCAGAGAGCTATAATATGCCCTGGGATGTTCTGGGCACTGTCACCAGCCGCATCGTCAATGAGGTCAAGCATGTGAACCGCGTGTTCTATGATTGCACCGGTAAGCCGCCGGCAACCATTGAGCTCGAATAATGGAATGAAGCAAAATTTTAACGTAGCATCAAATAAAATTTGCTAAAAATTTGCTCTGTGACATTAGTTTGACACTAAGCCGCGGAAAACTTCATTGTGGAGCCACCCGGATTACTGGTTCGGTTTAACATTTGAGAATAATTTGAAAGCCCCGGAAAGTTACGAGTTTACGTTTCTTTCCGGGGCTTTTTGACATTATTGACATTAAGAAAATGCCCTGACATTATCGAAAATAGATGATACTGAATCGACAGTAAGGTGGCATCATACATATACTCCTTTTATGATTTTTGTAAGTTTGCATTCAATGTCTTAATCCGCAAAATATAAACCTTTTATGAAATCCTCTTGACAAAGTGGGAACGGGCAGTATAATAAAAATGAACATTGTTCATATTGAGGGTGACCATATGAATACAATCGTAACCTCCAAGGAAGATATCTTAAAAAACAGCCGTGAGCTTATCCGGGAAAAGGGCTGGGCGGCGGTCAGTATCCGTTCTGTCGCCTCGGCATGCGGGGTCTCGGTCGGCTCGATCTACAACTATTATGACTCCAAGGCTGAGCTTATCAGCGCCACGGTCGAGAGCGTCTGGTGCGAAATTTTCCACCGCCCGCAGGACGAGGCTGTATTTCAGGATGTGCAGACCTGTGTCAAATGGATGTACGAGCGCATGGCCTACGGCTGTGAGCAGTATCCTGGATTCTTCACACTGCACTCTCTCGGCTTTATGCAGGAGGACAAGGCCGATGGCAAACGGCACATGCAGCAAATCTGGCACCATATCTTAAATGGTCTGTGTACGGTGCTGCAACAGGATACCAAAATCCGTCCGGACGCTTTTAACGCGCAATTCACCGTTGAAAAATTTGCCGATGTTCTATTTTCGCTGATGCTGTCTGCCTTGCTGCGGCAGGACTACGACCCTGCCGCTGTGCTGGAAATCGTGCGCAGAACCTTATATTGACCGCATTTTCTTCCCACACTGCTGTGGGAATTTTATAATGTCCAAAATGAACACTGTTCACTCAAGGGAGACACTCATAGGAAAGTTCATCGCAATATCCTGTTGCTGCTCGCCTGTCTTGTGTGGAGGAATGCAAGCTTCAACATCCTGCGCTTTGGATGCAACTTTGCCGAGCAAGCCCTTGATGACCGTAAAAACTAAGTCGGCCCTGCAAAAAATGCAGTGTTACAATCAATTTAATCTATCAACAAGGAGCAATCAACTATGCAAGCAATCGTAGAAACTGTTTTTGATGCTGTGTATCTGGTATCCGTCATCACCATCGGTATCCTGATGATTTGTGGCTGCAAGGGCAACCACCAGTTCAAGCTGTTCGGTCTGATGGCTGTCGTTCTGGGTGCCGGCGACTCGTTCCATCTGATTCCCCGTGCTCTGGCTCTATGCACCACGGGCTTTGAAAACTTTACCGTTCCTCTGGGTCTGGGTAAGTGGATCACCTCTGTGACAATGACTGTCTTTTATGTGCTGCTGTACTATGTCTGGCGTGAGCGCTACCGGGTCAAGGGCAACAATGGCCTGACTGCCGCCGTCTACGGTCTGGCTGCCGTGCGTGTCATCCTGTGCATGATGCCGCAGAACCAGTGGCTGAGCGCCGAATCCCCGCTGTCCTGGGGCATTTACCGTAACATTCCTTTTGCACTGATGGGCCTGCTGATCATCGTGTTGTTCTACCGCAGTGCCAAGGAGCATGACGACTCGGCTTTTCGCTGGATGTGGATGACCATCGTGCTGAGCTTCGGGTTCTACATTCCCGTTGTTCTTTGGGCCAATACCGTCCCCATGATTGGTATGCTGATGATCCCCAAGACCTGCGCCTATGTGTGGACCGTTCTCATCGGTTATTCTGCTATGAAGAAGGAATGTAAGTGATTTGTTCACAGTACCGATTTATGAAATAAATTGCTTCGTAAAGATCCAAGCTTACCGAATTGGAATGATCTTACTTGATAAAACTGGATCAGGTAAACTTGTAAGTCCCCTGCCGGTGATGAACTGGCAGGGGGCTTTTTATGTGTGTACGGCTAGTTTAACAGAATACTTGATGGTTGCCGCGATTACGATGCATCCAGCAATTCGTCCGGGTCCTCGATGGCTTCTTCGATGGTTTCTTCCTCAGGAGTGGGTTCATCGACATCGGACGGAGCGAACAGGTCGCGGATGAAGTCGCGCAGGAGGACGAGGCTGTTGTCAAGGTCGGCATCCTCGCTCAGCAGCTGCTGGATCATATCCGGCTTATCGGTGATCAGGTCGTCCACGCCGATGCTCAGCAGTTCGCTGGCATCCTCTTCGCGGTTGACGGTCCATGCGGAGATCGTCTTGCTGCGCTTATGGATCTGCTGCACCATACCGGAGGTGATAAAGGTGGACTGTACGCTGAAGAAATCTGCGGCAGGCAGATCGTAATAACTGCCCACGCCCAGTGCAAGGATATAGCCGGTCCGGATCTCCGGTGCCAGCTCCTTGACCTTGCAGAGGGTTTCATAACTCTGCGAGGTGATGGTGCAGTCCTGCGCAAAGCCTTTTTCGCGGATGATGCGGATGGTTTCCGCTTCCAGCTCCGGGGTGGCGGCATTGGGCTTGATCTCAATGTTCAGCTGGATCTTACCTTTGCACAGGTCCAGCACTTCTTCCAGTGTGGGAACTTTGGCACCAGTGTACTTCTGGCCGAACCAGCGCCCGGCATCCAGCTTGCGAACCTCGTGATAGGTCAGGTCGTAGATGTTCTCGTTGCGGCCGGTGCAGCGGCGCAGGCTGGTATCGTGGGTCACCATGACCACGCCGTCCCTGGTCATCTGCACATCCAGCTCGGCCCACTCGCAACCCTGATCGATGGCCAGCTGGAAAGCGGGCAGGGTGTTTTCCGGTGCGGCAGCGGAGTAGCCGCGGTGCGCGGTGACTACCGGCGCAACGCCGCCCAGCATGGAGAGCAACTCGTCGTCTCTGGGCAGGGCAAGGTAACAGAATGCCAGCGCAAAGGTGAGCAGAGTAGCACCCGCAACCGATGCACCCAGAAGCAGCCTGCCGGTGGAACGGTGATACTTTCCGCTCTGGACCGGCTCCGGCTCAGAGGGGAGAGACTCCCGCAGGCGGCAGTGCAGCATGGCGAGGATCGTGCACTGCGCCATGGTGATGGCGCAGTCGATCAGGAACTGGAAGAAAGGCATCTCAATGGCCAGCGCCGCGCGGGACAGTGCAAACATGGCCTGTGTGCTCTGCAGCCCGACCGCGATGATGATGCCGTACAGCGGCACGGCAACCGCTGCCGTCAGCAGCAGGGAACGCAGGACGACCGAGAGGTTCCAGCGCAGCAGCAAAAGAAAAGCACGGAAGACGCGCCTGCGGATGCAGCAAAAGCTTTCCTTTACCGACTGCCACAGGCTTTTGCGCTCCAGCACGAACAGCGGCAGCACCAGCACCCAGCTGACACAGAGGAACAGCAGGGCAGCACCGGCAGCCAGATAGAGCAGGTAATACTGGCTGTTTGCCTGGATGACACCCATGATGTATTCCGGCACGGCAAGCTGCGTGATATAGTTATAGGCGAGGAAAAAATTGGTGAACGGGATCAGCACGGCACTGTAGACCAGAACGAGCCAGTTCTGCGGCAGGAATGCGTGGCGGATATCTGCAAGAGAGGTGCGCAGCAGGGCAGGCAGGCGGATCGTTTCGCCCTTGCGGGCAAGATCCAGCCCATGCAGCAGGACGGAAAACTCATACAGCGCCCAGAACGCGGTCAGGATAGCAATGAGCGTGATGCACAGGATGATCGCGGGGGAGGAAAAGATATCGGAAGCGTTGTTGTTGCTCAGGTAGTGCATGGGTGCGAACCGCAGCGTGAGCGACCAGAGCTGCTGCATCAGGGGGACGAACAGCAGGTTCGTTGCAGCCTTATACAGGACGATGACCGCGAGCAGGGGGATCTCGGCGCGGCGGATGATAGCCCGGGCGGAGTGCTTCATGGAGTTGTAGGTTTCGTTGGAGGCGCGGAGTGAAGTGAGCAGATCTTTCAATTTGACATGGCCTTCCTTTTATATTCTGCAAAATGACCCGCCCCGAAGCTTCCCGGCGGGCTGTTCTGCGAAAAAAATTTACATATTAAATATAGTGTAACATAACTTCTTATAAAATAAAATGCAGCAGGGGCAGACAGAATCCACAAAATTAAAAGAGATTTTTTGGCAGCTGAGTGTGCGGTGCAAAATGCCCGAAAAAAGGCGAGAAAGCGGAGGAACGATGACTCGTTAAAAAATTGTAGAACTCTGCGCGACAGATGTTGATTCGCATGGACTTTTATAGAATCTCTTGCATTTTTATGGAAAATTCAGTATAATAAAACTAATTTTGAAAGCTCACACAGACAACCAGGAGGTCTTACCATGGCTTCAAAGATCAATAAGGGAGAAATCCTCGCCAAGTTTTTTGATGACGGGGAATACACTGCACTGTTTGCTGACGGTGCAGTGAGCGCTGCCTGCGGCTATGCGGCAGGTCAGCAGGCTTACGCTGTTTACCAGAACGGCGAAGCTGTTACCGTAAAGGATGTTGAAAAGAACATCAAGGTTCTGGAGATGGCAGCTCAGACTGGCTGCCCGGTCGTCACCTTCTACAACTCCGTTGGCGCAAAGCTGGCTGAGGGTCTGGACGTGCTGACCGCCAGCGCAAAGCTGAATGCGCAGATCGCAAAGGTTTCCGGCGTGATCCCGCAGGTGGCTGTTGTTCTGGGTGTCTGCGGCGGCACCAGCGCACTGAGCGCTACCAATGCAGATGTCTGCATCATGGCTGAGGGCGCAGAGCTGTTCTTCACCGCTCCGTTCACCTCTGCTGCCAAGGGCGACAAGGTGGCCGATGCCGGCACCGCAGCCGCCGCTGCAAAGGCTGGCGTGGCCGCCATTGTGGCACCCACTGCTGAGGAAGCTGCCGAGAAGGCTGCTCACATCGTGGGCCTGCTGCCGGCCAACAACCTGACCGGCCCTGCGATCTTTGAGTTCGAGCAGCCCACTGCTGCTCTGGCTGCCGGTGCAGAGCCTGCAAAGGCTGCTGCTGCCGTGGTCGATAAGGACAGCGCTGTGGAGCTGTATGCAGGCTTTGGCAAGTCTGTTTACACCGCATTTGCCACCGTGGGCGGCAACGCCGTGGGCGTTGTGGCCACCGGCAAGACCCTGTGCCACAACTGCGTGGCCAAGGCTTCCCGCTTTGTGCGCCTGTGCGATGCCTTCAGCGTGCCGGTGATCACCATTGTGGATACCGAGGGCTTTGTGCCCAGCGCGACCGATGACATTGCAGGCGGCATCCGTGAGGCTGCCCGTCTGGCTGCTACCTATGCCGACGCTACCACCGCAAAGGTGGCTGTGCTGGCTGGCAAGGCCGTCGGCCCTGTTTACACCGCTCTGGCTGCTGCCGATCTGCGCATTGCCGTGGCTGGCTGCACCGTCAGCGCACTGGAACCCAGCGCAGCGGTCAGCGTCCTGTACAAGGAAGAGATCGATGCTTCCGACAACATCATTGCAGCCACCAACGCAAAGGCTGCTGCTTACACCGCCGAGGTGTGCAGCGCAGCAAATGCAGTTGCCTGCGGCGCTGCTGACCTGACCTGCGATGCAGCCAATGTGCGTGCAAGCGTTGTTGCCGCACTGGAACTGCTGAGCACCAAGCGTGCTGCCCGCCTGCCCAAGAAGCACGGCAACATGGCTCTGTAATCGTCTGTATAAATCTTTTTGATACGATTTTGATTTGGAGGATCCTTCCATGAAGTACTACAATATTACCGTCAATGGCGTTGCTTACAGCGTCTCCGTGGAGGAGACTGCCGCTGGTGCTGCTCCGGTTGCTGCTGCAGCTCCTGCCGCACCCGCTGCTCCTAAGGCTGCTCCGGCTCCCGCTGCTGCTCCCAAGGCTGCTGCAGGCGCTGCTGGTGCCGTTGCCGTCAAGGCTCCCATGCCCGGCAACATTCTGGATGTCAAGGTCAAGGCCGGTGCATCCGTGAAGGCTGGCGACGTGCTGGTGATCCTGGAGGCCATGAAGATGGAGAACGAGATCGTTGCTCCGCAGGATGGCACTGTGGCTTCCATCAACGTCAACAAGGGCGACACCGTCAACTCCGGTGACGTTCTGGTTTCCATGAACTAAGGGAGAGGTGACAATCATGGCCAAAAAGCCGATCAAGGTTACTGAGGTCGTCCTGCGCGATGCCCACCAGTCTCTGCTGGCCACCCGCATGACCATGGATGAGATGCGTCCCATCCTGCCGGAAATGGATAAGATCAACTACTTCTCCGTGGAATGCTGGGGCGGCGCTACGTTCGACAGCTGCATCCGCTTTCTGGACGAAGACCCGTGGGAGCGCCTGCGCATCCTGCGCAAGGAGCTGCCCCACCAGAAGCTGCAGATGCTGTTCCGCGGCCAGAACATGCTGGGCTACCGCCCCTACGCAGACGATGCCGTTGAGTACTTTGTGCAGAAGTCTGTTGCAAACGGCATCGACGTGATCCGTATTTTCGATGCACTGAACGATCCGCGCAACCTGCAGACCGCCATCAAGGCAGCCAACAAGGAAGGCGCTCATGTGCAGGGCTGCATCAGCTACACCCTCAGCCCCGTGCACAACAACGAGTACTTTGCAGCCTATGCCAAGACCCTGGAGGAGATGGGCGCAAACTCCATCTGCATCAAGGATATGGCCGGTCTGCTGACCCCCTATACCTGCTACGATCTGGTGAAGAAGCTGAAGGAGACCGTCAGCATCCCTGTTGACATCCACAGCCACTACACCGCAGGTCTGGCTTCCATGTCCATCCTGAAGGGCATCGAGGCAGGTGCCGACATCATCGATACCGCCATGAGCCCCCTGAGCCTGGGCACCAGCCACATGCCCACCGAGAGTCTGGTCGCTGCCCTGCAGGGCACCGATTACGACACCGGTCTGGATCTGAAGCAGCTGAACGTTGTGCGCGCATACTTTGCAAAGCTGCGCGAGAAGTACATTGCCAACGGCCAGATCAGCCCGAAGAGCCTCGGCGTGGATGCAAACACCCTGCTGTATCAGGTGCCGGGCGGCATGTTCTCCAACATGCTCAAACAGCTGAAGGATGCCGGCAAGGAAGATAAGCTGGACGAAGTGCTGGCAGAAATCCCCCGCGTCCGCGAGGATGCAGGCTATCCGCCGCTGGTCACCCCCACCAGCCAGATCGTTGGTACGCAGGCTGTGTTCAATGTGATCCTGGGCGAGCGCTACAAGATGGTCACCAAGGAGTTCAAGGGTCTGGTCCACGGTGATTACGGCAAGACTCCCGCTCCCATCAAGCCCGAGTTCACCAAGAAGATCCTGGGCGACGAGCAGCCCATTACCTGCCGCTTTGCTGATACTCTGGCTCCTGAGATGGACAAGCTGAAGGCAGAAGCTGCCAAGTGGGCAACGCAGGAAGAGGATGTGCTGACCTACGCAATGTTCCCGCAGGTGGCACCCAAGTTCTTTGAAAAGCGCAATGCCAAGAAGCAGGGCGTGGACGGCGACCATGTGGACTACACCAATCAGTCTCATCCCGTCTGATCTTTCATAACGGATTCAGGAGCTTCCCGCTTTTGCGGCGGGAGGCTCCTTTTGTGTTTTGCATCGGATCTGGCCCCAAAAATGGGCGGCGGCTCATTGACATGAAAATCCATCCATTTTATAATGAATCAAAATGGATGCAGCCGACACCCGGGCATCCCCGGAAAAAGAAGAGGTGATCTGCATGAGAAGCATCACGGTACAGCGCCTTGCGGAATTTACAGAGCAGGATTATGAATTTACCTTCGGCATCACCCGGAAGGAATTTGCCCAGATGCTGGAAGCACTGAATGCGGCTTATTGCAAGGAGCACCGGCGCAGGCCGCATTTTACCAAGATCACAATGCAGGATAAGCTGGTGCTGACTTTGCTCTACCGCCGCGAGTACCGCAGCATGGAGAACATTGCGGCAGAATACGGTGTCTCCCGCGATACCATTGCGGACAATATCCACTGGGTGGAGCGCGCACTGCTGAACGCAAATCTGCTGCAGAACAGCGTGACCTGCGTATATAAAACCAACTGAAACAGGCTCTGATACAGGATCGGAAGATTTTGTATCAGAGCTTTTTTGCTTTGCACCGTGTATTGCGGCCGGTTTTGGCGGCGGCACGCAACAGTGCACCTTGAATTTTGGGCCGAAGAATAGTAAAATGAGACTATATGTATCGTAACATGGGTTTGTGTACCCAAAGGCGGATACGTATACCGAAACTTGTAAGCTGAAACACTGAAAATGTAAGAACAGGAGAGCGTTATGATCTTAAGCATGACCGGCTTTGGCCGGGGGACTGCTGTGCGCAATGGCCGTGAGATCACGGTGGAGCTGCGCAGCGTGAATTCCCGCTACTTTGAGTATTCTTCGCGCATCCCGCGCACCTGCAGCTATCTGGACAGCCGCCTGAAAAAGCAGCTCAACGAGCGCATTTCCCGCGGCAAGGTGGAGCTGAGCATGACCGTGCAGAATGTGGACGCTGCCGATACGGTGGTGGCCGTCAACATGGAGCTGGCACGCAGCTACCAGCAGGCCATGCGGGATATTTCGGAACAGCTGGGTGTCAAGAACGATATCTCTGCGAGCGTGCTGACCCGCTTCCCGGATGTGCTCACCACCCGCCACGCGGATGTGGACGAGGAACAGCTGTGGGAAGATGTTTCTGCCGTTACCGCACAGGCGCTGGACCGCTTTGTGGAGATGCGCGCCGCCGAGGGTGCCAAGATGAAGGCAGACGTGGAAAACCGTCTGAACTTCCTCGAGGAGTGCGTGGGCAGGGTGGAGACTTTGAGCGCAGGCCGCGTGGAAGCCTACACCAACCGCCTGTACGAGAAGCTCAAGGTCATTCTGGAGGACCGCGATATCGACGATGCCCGCGTGCTGACCGAGGCCGCTATTTTTGGCGATAAGACCGCTGTGGATGAAGAAACGGTGCGCCTGCGCAGCCACATTGCGCAGTACCGCGATATCCTCAAGCTGGACGAGCCGGTGGGCCGCAAGTTGGACTTTTTGACGCAGGAGCTGAACCGCGAGACCAATACCATCGGCTCCAAGTGTCAGGATCTGGATATCACCCGCATCGTGGTGGATATGAAGGCGGAGATCGAAAAGATCCGCGAACAGATCCAGAATCTGGAGTGATACAGAAAATTCGGAGGGGTTTATGAAGCTCATCAACATCGGGTTTGGCAATATGGTCAGTGCAGGCCGTGTGGTGGCAGTGGTCAGCCCGGATTCCGCCCCGGTCAAGCGCCTTGTAAAGGAAGCGCGGGAGCGCGGAATGCTGATCGATGCATCCTATGGCCGCAGCACCCGTGCAGTGCTTATCATGGACTCCGATCATGTGGTGCTCTCGGCGCTTCAGCCGGAAACGGTGGCCAACCGTGCGGCAGGGCAGGAGGGCAAAACACCAACAGAGGAGGAACAGACCCATGGCGAACGATAAATATTTGTTTGTGGTCTCCGGCGCGGCCGGTACCGGCAAGGACAGCGTGGTGAAGGCACTGCGCGAAGCACACCCGGAGATCGAAAAGACTGTTTCCGCCACCACCCGCGCACCGCGTCCCGGTGAGCAGGAGGGCGTGGATTATTATTACCGCACCCGGGAGCAGTTCCAGCAGCTGATCGAGAACGATCAGGTGGTGGAGCACAACTTCTACAACGGCAACTACTACGGTACCCTGCGCGAGGAAGTGGACAAGCGCCTTGCAGCCCGGAAGGTGGTCGTTCTGGTCATCGATGTGCACGGCGCAGCGAACATCCGCCGCATGTTCCCCGGCGCAACCACCGTGTTCCTGCTGCCGCCGTCGGTGGAGGAACTGGAGCGCCGTCTGCGGGGCCGCGGCACCGAGACCGAGGACAGCATTCAGGAACGTCTTGCCACCGCCCGGCAGGAGCTGGCCCAGCAGGATAAATTCACCCTGAAGCTGGTCAACGACCAGGTCGATACCTGCGCCGATGCACTGTATCAGGCCATCTGCCAGCGCATTGGTGCCGCAGAATAACATTTTGAAGGAGCTGGACGAATGCCCAAAACGGTAGGCGTTGCCGTCAGCAATGCGACCTTCCACTTTGATAAGCTTTATACCTATGCCGTCATGCCGGATCAGCAGAATGCGGTAAAACTTGGCAGCATGGTGCTGGTGCCCTTTGGCCGTGGCAGCCGCGCCCGCATGGGCGTGGTGCTGGCCTGCGATGCCGAACCGGAAAGCGCGAAGCTGAAATATCTTTTCGACGTGGCCCCGGCATCCGCCTGCCTGACCCCGGAACTGCTGCGGCTGGTGCATTTTCTGAAGGAACGCACCTTCTGCACCTATTATGAAGCGGTCAAGGCGGTCATTCCCTATGGTGCACAGTACAAGCCTGCCGTGGCGGCGGACGGTGTAACGCCGGTGCTGCAAAAGCAGCTCACCCGCCACACCGAGAACTCCTACCGCCTTGTGGGTGGGCTGCCGCCAAAGCCGAAGCCGACAGCCAAGCAATTGGCGGCAGTGGCGCTGCTGGGCGGCGGGCCGCGCACCCTGAACGAACTGGAAGACAAGGGCATCAGCCGTGCCGTGCTGGATAACCTGTGCGCCAAAGGCGTGCTGGAATGCAGCAAGGTGAATAAATCCATCGACCTGTATTCGTCCATTCCGCTGAAAAACGAGCCGATCACCCTCACGCAGGAGCAGCAGGCGGCTTACGATGCTCTGCTGCCAAAGCTGGAAGACGATGCACCCCACTCGGCGCTGCTCTACGGCGTGACCGGCAGCGGCAAGACGCTGGTGTTTTTAAAGCTCATTGCCCGCTGTCTGGAGCAGGGCAGGCGTGCGCTGGTGCTGGTGCCGGAGATCAGCCTGACCCCGCAGATGATCCTGCGGCTCAAGAGTCAGTTTGGCCGCCGGGTGGCGGTGCAGCACTCTGCCCTCAACCACACCGAACGCCTTTTGCAGTGGCAGATGATCCAGGACGGCGGCGCAGACATCGTGGTGGGTACCCGCAGCGCCATCTTTTCGCCGCTGGAGAACATCGGGCTCATCATCATCGATGAGGAGCAGGAGCACACCTACCGCTCGGAATCCGCGCCCCGCTATTCTGCCCACGAGGTGGCCCGGCAGCGCGCGGCGGAAAACGATGCATTGCTTCTGCTGGCAAGCGCCACCCCCAGCACCGAGAGCTTTTACGCGGCCCAGCATGGCCGCACCCAGCTGGTGCGGCTGACCCAGCGCTACGGCGGCAACCCGCTGCCCACGGTGCAGATCGTGGATATGCGCGCAGAGCTGGCGGCAGGCAACCCGCGGGAGATCAGTCTGTCGCTGGAAGATGCCATCCGCCGCAATCTGGATGCAGGCAAGCAGACCATTTTGCTGCTGAACCGCCGGGGCTACCAGACCATGGCCCAGTGCGAGGACTGCCGCGAGGTGCTCAAGTGCACAAAATGCAGCGTGCCGATGGTGTACCACAAAGCGGCGCACAAGGTATTGTGCCACTACTGCGGCAGCCAGATGGAACCGCCCACTGTGTGCCCCGCCTGCGGCGGCAAGCTGCAGTACCGGGGCTTCGGCACCCAGAAAGCCGAGGAAGAGCTGGCAAAGCTGTTCCCGGATGCGCGGGTGCTGCGCATGGATCAGGATTCCACTGCCGCAAAGGATGCCCACGAAAAGCTGCTGGCAAGGTTTGCAAACCACGAATATGACATCATGGTGGGCACCCAGATGGTGGCCAAGGGACTGGATTTTGAGGATGTGACCCTTGTGGGCGTGCTGGGCATCGACTCGCTGCTGTTTGCGCAGGGCTTCCGCGCGTATGAGAACGTGTTCAGCCTCATCACGCAGGTGGTGGGCCGCAGCGGCCGGGCCAGAGACCCCGGCTTTGCCATCATCCAGACCACCGACCCCGATAACCCGGTGCTGAACCTTGCCGCCGCGCAGGACTACGATGCCTTTTTTGAGCAGGAAATTGCATATCGCAAGCTGGGCCTGTACCCGCCCTTCTGCGGGCTGTGCGTCATTGGCTTTGCAGGCGCAAAGGAGATTGAGGTGGCACGGGCGGCGGCGCGCTTTGCGGCCCTGCTGGGCCAGCAGGCGGCAAAACAGCCGGACCTGCCGCTGCGGGTGCTTGGCCCCACGCCCGGCAGTATTGAAAAAATCAACGACACTTATCGCTATAAGCTTACCATCAAGTGCCGCAACGACCGCCGCTTCCGCGACCTCGTGCGCAGCACACTGGAAAGATACGAACAGGAAAAACTTCCGTCCAAGGCCACCGTTGCGGTGGACCTGCACTCGGACGGTGACATCTGATTTGGAGGTACCATAAATGGCTATCCGTAACATTGTAAAAGAGGGCGATCCCATCCTGAACAAGGTCTGCCGCCCCGTCACCACCTTTGATGACCGTCTGGCTACCCTGCTGGACGACATGCACGAGACCATGATCGCCGCCGACGGCGTGGGTCTGGCCGGCCCGCAGGTGGGCATGCTGCGCCGTCTGTTCGTGGTGTGGGACACCACCGATGCCCCGGAAGAAATTCCCGAAAACTACGAGTACAAGTTTATCGACTTTGTGAACCCGGAGATCCTGGCTGTATCTGAGGAAGAGGAGACCGCCTACGAGGGCTGTCTGTCCTTCCCGGGCCACAACGGCGCTGTGACCCGCCCCGCCGCGGTCAAGGTGCGCGCACAGGACCGCCACGGTGAGTGGTTCGAGCTGGAAGCTGAGAATCTGCTGGGCCGCTGCATCCAGCACGAGAACGACCATCTGGACGGCATTACCATCATGCAGTCCAGCGAGTATTTCTATGAGGATACCGAAGAGGGCAAAAAAGCTGCCCGCGAAGCGAAAGGAAACAAGTAATGCGCATTTTGTTCATGGGCACGCCGGATATTGCCGCAGAGTGCCTCAAAGCCCTGTATGCCGCCGGGCATGACATCTGCGCGGTGTACACCCGGCGGGACAAGCCGGTTGGCCGCAAGCAGGTGCTTACCGCACCCCCGGTCAAGGAAGTGGCCCTTGCCCACGGCACGCCGGTGTTCCAGCCCCGCACCCTGCGGGACGGCAGCGAGGACGAGAACATCCGCGCACTGGCCCCGGAGCTGATCGTGGTGGTGGCTTATGGCTGCATCCTGCCGAAGTCTGTGCTGGAAGCGCCGAAGTACGGCTGCATCAACCTGCATGTCTCCCTGCTGCCCAAGTACCGCGGCAGCGCCCCGGTGCAGTGGGCCGTGCTGAACGGCGATGCCGAGACCGGCGTTTCCATCATGCAGATGGACGAGGGCCTTGACACCGGCGATGTGCTCTGCTGCGAGAAGATCGCCATTGACCCGGAGGAGACCAGCGGCCAGCTGTTTGACCGCGTGACTGCCGTGGGTGCCCGTGTGCTGTGCGAGGTGGTGCCCGCCATCGCCGCCGGAACGCTGAAACCCCAGCCGCAGGATCATGAGAACGCCTGCCTTGCGCCTATGCTGAACAAGGAGATGGCAGAGTTCCGCCTGACCGAATCGGCTGCCCACATCCACAACTGGGTGCGCGGCATGAACCCGTGGCCCGGTGCATGGTTCGTCACCTCCGGCGGCAAAAAGCTCAAGGTGATGGAGTGCCGTGCCGTGGAAGCTCACGGCGAAGCGCCCGGCACCGTGCTGGCCACAAAGCCGCTCACGGTGGCTTGCGGTGAGGGGGCCGTCCAGCTGCTGAATGTGGTGCCGGAAGGCAAAAAGCCCATGGACGGCACCGCCTTTGCGGCCGGTCAGCGCCTGAAAACGGGGGATATCCTCTGATGGCGGCGAATCCCCGCGCGGCGGCAGTGGCGGCGCTGGTGCGGCAGGAGCAGGATGGCTTTTCCAACCTTGTTCTGGATGCCGAACTCAAGCGCCAGCAGCTGGAAGGCCGCGATAAAGCTTTTGCCAGCGCCATCTTTTACACGGTGCTGGAACACCGGGGCACACTGGACTACATCCTGTGCCAGTTCCTGCCCAAGGGCCTTGCCAAGCTGGATGCACCGGTGCGCGAAATATTGCGCGCGGCGCTGGCGCAGGCCCGCTATATGCAGGTGCCGGTGTCCGCTGCGGTGAACGAGGCCGTCAAGCTGACCCGTGCCTTCAAAAAATCCAGCGCATCCGGTCTGGTCAACGCCGTGCTGCGCAAGGCGTGCAGCTACGACCTGAGCACCGCAAGCTTCAAAAACGAAGTGGAGCGGCTCATGGTGCTTGGCTCTGCCGGGCGGGATGTGGCGGAATTTCTGCACAAAAACTACCCGGACGAGGCACTGGATATCCTTACCTACAAGGCCGACGGCGGCATGACCAGCCTGCGGGCGAACCCGCTGAAAGGCAGCGCCGATGAGCTTTGTGCAAAGCTGCTGGCTTCCGGCGCAAAGGAAGCAAAGCGGGGCATTGTGCCCGGCAGTGTGCTGGCCCGCTTCGAGGGCAGCCCGGCGGAAAATGAGCTGTTCCGGCAGGGGTACTTCCATGTGGAAGGGCAGGCCAGCCAGCTGGCGGCGCTCTGCGTGGACGCACAGCCCGGAGAAACAGTCATCGACCTGTGCGCCGCGCCCGGCGGCAAGACCATCCTGCTGGCCGAGCAGATGCACAGCACCGGCAGGCTCTACAGCTGCGATGCCGCCGAGAACCGCGTGGGCCTGATCCGCACGGCAGTGCAGCGCATGGGCTTGACTAATGTGGAAGCCCTGTGCAACGATGCCACAAAGCTGAACCCGGCCCTGCCGCAGGCCGACCGCATTTTAGCGGATGTGCCCTGCAGCGGCCTTGGCATTCTGGCAAAAAAGCCGGATCTGCGCTACAAAAAGCTGGAACCGGCCCGCGAAGCTGAATTATTGGCCACGCAGTCGGCCATCCTCGATACGGCGGCACAGCTGCTGAAAGCGGGCGGCAGGCTGGTGTACTCCACCTGCACCATCGACCCGGCAGAAAACCAGCAGCAGATCGCGGCATTTCTGGCCCGCCACCCGGAGTTTACGGTGGTGGAGCCTGCCGCAGCGCTGCCCGCGGGGATGACGGCAGGGGAGCACGGCGCGCTTTCGGTGCCCACCCGTACCGGCATGGACGGTTTTTTCCTGTGCGCCATGCAGAAAAACGGGGAAAAGCTGCAATGAAACAGGTGGCTTGTTCGTAAAAAACAATAGGAGAACACAATGGAACAAAAACGCTGTATCTCTTCCTTTACGCTGGCAGAGCTGACCGCCGAACTGAAAGCGATGGGTCAGCCGGGCTTCCGGGCAAAGCAGATCTTCCACTGGGTGCACCAGAAGCTGGTCACCGAGTTTTCTGCCATGACCGACCAGCCCAAGACCCTGCTGGCAAAGCTGGAAGAAAGCTTCTACATTGCCGCGCCCAAGATCGAGCGCAGGCAGGAAGCAAAGGACGGCACGGTAAAATATCTGCTGCGCATGGCAGACGGCAACTGCATCGAGACCGTCGTGATGCGCTACCACTACGGCAACACGGTGTGTGTGTCCACGCAGGTGGGCTGCCGCATGGGCTGCCGCTTCTGTGCCTCTACGCAGGCAGGCCGCGTGCGAAATCTGGAAGCAGGCGAGATCTGCTCTGAGATCTATACCGCCCAGAAGGATATCGGGGAGCGCATTTCCCACATCGTGCTCATGGGCATTGGCGAACCGCTGGATAACTTTGACGAAGTGATGAAGTTTCTGGAGAACATCACCTCGCCCGAGGGCGTGAACATCGGGATGCGCAACATCAGCCTTTCTACCTGCGGTCTGGTGCCCAAGATCGACCAGCTGGCCGAGAAAAAGCTGCAGCTGACCCTCTCGGTGTCGCTGCACGCACCCAACAATGAAATTCGCAGCGGCATGATGCCGGTGAACGATGCCTATCCCGTGGAAGTGCTGATGCAGGCCGTGCGCCGCTATCAGGATACCACCGGCCGCCGCGTGAGCTTTGAATATTCCATGGTGCGCGGTGTCAATGATTCCGATGCCTGCGCCAGACAGCTGGCAAACCTGATCCGGGGCATGGGTGCCCATGTGAACCTGATCCCCATCAACCCGGTGGACGGCAGCCCGTACTCGGCCACCGATGCAGCCAACGTGCACCGCTTCCAGCAGAAGCTGGAGAGCCTTGGTGTGAACGCTACGGTGCGCCGCCGCCTTGGCAGCGAGATCAGCGCCGCATGCGGCCAGCTGCGCCGTGACGAAATGAACGGGAAAGCGTAAATATTAAAGGGAGAAGCCTATGAAACTTGCAGGAAAAACGGATGTCGGCAGGGTCCGGCAGGATAATCAGGACGATTATCGCGCAGGAGAACTGCCCGGCGATGCCGCATGGCTGCTGGTATGCGACGGCATGGGCGGTGCACGCGGCGGCAGGGAAGCCAGCCAGAGCGCGTGCGATGTGATCGAGCGCTGCTTTCAGGAGCAGTATGCTTCCAAGTGCCTGCCCGGCGAAGAGGAGACCTTTTTGAAAAAGAGCCTGCTCAGCGCCAACCGCTTTGTGTTCCAGAAGGCCCTGCGTGAGGAATCGCTGGCGGGCATGGGCACCACGGCTGTGTGCGCACTGGTGCGCGGCGGCAAGGTGTTCCTGTGTCATGCAGGCGACTCGCGGGCGTACCTGTACCGGGACGGCAGGCTTGCCCAGCTCACCCACGACCACTCCTATGTGCAGGAGCTGGTGGACTGCGGCACCATTACCGTGGAGGAAGCCGAGCACCACCCTCAGAAGAACATCATCACCAAGGCGCTGGGCGTGGACTACCGGCTGGACTCGGAGTTCACTACCGCACCGCTGCAGAAAGGGGATATCCTGCTGCTGTGCTCGGACGGCCTGACCAATGCCGTGCCCAGAGAACAGCTGGAACAGCTGCTGCGCACCGGCAGGTTCTACGACCTGCCGGACCTTCTGATCCGCACGGCCAACGAGAACGGCGGCCCGGATAACATCACCGCGCTGCTGCTGTGTGTGGAGGAGGTGCGCTGATGGACAACCTGATCGGCAAAAAGCTGGACGGCCTGTATGAGGTGCGGGAGCTGATCGGTTCCGGCGGCATGGCAAACGTCTACAAGGCGGTCATGCTGGGGCACAACGGCCCGGTGCCTGCCGGTACCGTGGTGGCGGTAAAGGTGCTGCGGCAGGAGTATATGCACGACCCGGACCTTGTGCGCCGCTTTAAAAATGAATCCAAGGCCATCTCGCTGCTGAACCACCCCAACATCGTAAAAGTGTACGATGTATCGGTGAATGATGATCTGCAGTATATCGTGATGGAATATGTGGACGGCATGACATTGCGCGAGTACCTTAACCAGCGCGGCGGCAGGCTGACCAACCGGGAGACAGTGCATTTCATCTCCCAGATCTTAAAGGCGCTGGAACATGCCCACGCCAACGGTGTGGTGCACCGGGACATCAAACCCCAGAACATCATGCTTTTGGACAACGGCCAGCTGCGCATGATGGATTTTGGCATTGCGCGCATCTCCCGTGCCGAGAACCAGCTGCTGAGCGGCAAGGCCATGGGCAGCGTGCACTATATCAGCCCGGAGCAGGCCAAGGGCGATGAGACCGACTGCACCAGTGATATCTACTCGGTGGGCGTGATGATGTACGAGATGCTCAGCGGTCATCTGCCCTTTGATGCAGACGACATGGTGGAAGTTGCCATCAAGCAGATCTCCGATCAGCCAAAGTCTTTGCACGAGATCGCGCCGGAGGTGCCGAATGCACTGGTGGAGATCACCGAAAAGGCCATGGCAAAGCTGCCGCAGAACCGCTACGCATCCGCCCGCGAAATGCTGGATGCGCTGGACACCTACGTGCACAACCCCTCCGTGATGTTCGAGTACAAGTATATTACAGAAGATGCTCCCGAAAAGGTGGTGAAACGTACCATGAACCAGAACCGTGCAAACCGTCAGGCCGAAAAGCCTGCGCCCCGCGGCAAAAAGGCCGCACCGCGCAAGAAAAAGCGCACCATCTTCCTGCCGGCACTGTTCGGCATTACCATTGCATTTGCACTGGCGTGCCTTGCGCTGTGCTGGATGATCCTGAACGATTCCTCCAACCTGATGAACAACAAGGCCGATATCACGCTGGGCGATTATATCGGTATGACGCAGGACGAGGCTGCTGCCACCGAGCAGGTGGTCTCCGGCCAGATCAGCGTTACCTGGGAGCAGGAGTACAACAGTAACTATGCGGCGGGCTATATCTATAAGCAGTCGCCGGTGTCCGGCCGCACGGTGCGCGAGGGCCAGAATGTGACCCTGACTGTGAGCCTTGGCACCCAGTACGTTACCGTGCCGGACCTGACCAACTATGTGCAGGCCGATGCAGAGCAGCAGCTCAAGGAGCTGGGTGTCTCGGTGCTGGTAACGCAGGCTGTGGATACCTCTGTGGCATCCGGCGCGGTGATCCGCACCGACCCGGCGGCGGGCAGTCAGGTGGCTGCAGGCAGCACTGTGGTGATGTATATCAGCCGCCCGCAGGTGGCAACCACCACCAAGGTGCCCTCGCTGACCGGCATGAGCACCGCTGATGCCCGCACCCTGCTGGTGCAGAACCATCTGGGCCTTGGCAGCCAGACCGAGCAGTACAGCGACCAGCCGGTGGGCACTGTCATCAGTCAGAACCCGGCGGCAGGCTCTACCACAAAGCTGAACGGCCGCGTGAACATTGTGGTAAGCGCCGGGCCGGAGCCTGCACCGGAACCGGAAGCACCCAGCGACAGCACCACCGGCGGCGACTGGTGGAGCGGCCTGTTTGGCAGCAGCTCCTCTTCTTCCAGCACCGAGACCGGCACCGAACAGGGCACAGCGGGCAGCGGCGACCCTTCGCAGAAACCGCTGACCGACTGGTGGTCCTCGCTGCTGAGCTGACGGAGGCGTGCATGAAGGGATATATCACAAAGGGCATCGGCGGCTTTTACTATGTAAAAACGCCGGAGGGCATTGTGGAGTGCAAGCCCCGCGGCATTTTCCGCAAACAGAAGATCACGCCGGTGGCGGGCGATGAGGTGACGCTGGAGACCGAGAACGGTGCAGCCGTCATTGCCGAGATCGCACCGCGCAAAAATGTGTTCGTGCGGCCTCCGGTGGCAAATCTGGATGTGCTGTTCCTTGTGGCCAGCACCACCCAGCCCACGCCCAGCACGCTGGTGCTGGATAAGCTTGCCGCCATTGCGGTGGACAAGGGCGTGCAGCCGGTGATCGTGTGCACCAAGGGCGACTTGGCCGAGGCGGAATTCCTGTGTAAGGCCTACGAAAGATCGACCCTGCCGTTCATCCGCATCGATTACGAGACCGGCGGCGGGCTGGACGAGGTGAAGCAGTGGATCAGCGGCAGGCTGTGTGCGTTCTGCGGCAACTCCGGCGTGGGAAAATCCACCCTTTTGAACCATCTGCTGCCGGAAGCAGAGCGCGAGACCAGTGCCATCAGCCAGAAGCTGGGCCGCGGCCGCCACACCACCCGTGAGGTGACGATCTTTGAAGCCTTTGACGGGCGCATTGCGGATACGCCGGGCTTTGCCAGTCTGGAAGCGAACCGCGCCGGGTTCATCCCCAAGGAAAATCTGGAGCATGCGTTCCCGGAGTTCGGGCCTTATCTGGGCCAGTGCCAGTTCACCGGCTGCTCCCACCGCAGCGAAAAAGGCTGTGCCGTGCGCGCCGCACTGGCCGAGGGCAGGCTCTCCCAGACCCGGTACGACAGCTACTGCGCCATGTACGAGGAAGTCAAGGACGTGAAGGATTGGCAGCGCCCGAAAGTATAAAGGATAAGGAAGAGATTCATGTCACGCTGTGTGATCATTTCGGCCTGCCCGGTTTCTCCGGAGCTGGCAGAGGCCCTGCGGCCGGACGACTTTATCATTGCCTGTGATGCAGGCTACCGCAACTGCGCACCTCTGGGGCGTAGACCCAACATCATCGTGGGCGATTTTGACACCGCCCCCTGCCCGGAACAGCAGGACGACGATATCATCGTGCTGCCCCATGTGAAGGACGATACCGACACCGAGTATGCTGCAAAGCTGGTCTCGGAAAAGGGCTTTGACGAGGTGCTGCTGCTGGGCGGCCTTGGCGGCAGACGGGTGGAGCACACCCTTGCAAACCTGTGCACTGGCCTTGGGCTGGAACAGCGCGGTGTGCGCACCACCCTGCTGGATGAGCGCAGCCGCATCACCTACGTGATGCCTGGCGAGACCCGCCGCTACCCGAAGGAGAAGTACTTCTTCTTCTCGGCCTTCCCGATGGAGGGCAGGGCGCAGGGCGTGTGCGAGCGCGGCTCCTACTATGAGCTGACCGATGCGGAGCTGACCGCCAGCTACCCGCTGGGCGTCAGCAACGAGTACGCTGCCGGGTCGGACTGCATCACCATCTCCACCCGCAGCGGTGCGCTGGTGGTGGTGGAGACCATCGCAGACTGAGCGCTGCTGCCCTTGCCGGAACATTCCGGCCCCTGCCTGCATAGGATGGGCCAGAAAACGGAAAGGCGGGGAGCATATGCAGGTAGTTGTGATCCGAAGCCCCAAGGCGCTGCGCGGCATTCTGCGCAGACTGTTCGGCATTCAAAAACAGTAAAAAAGATCCCCTCGCTGCTGGTCGGCGGGGGGATCTTGCTTCATAATACTCCTTTTTATTGCGTCAGGGCGTTGTAACAGGCATCGAACGCCTGCATAAAATCAGTGATCTCCTGTTCCGTGGTCAGGTGGCTCAGGCTGATGCGCCACGAGGACAGCGCGTTGCGCCGGTCATGGCTCACGGCAAACACGGCGCGGGAGGGCAGGCCGTCCGAAGAGCAGGCCGATTTGACCGAGACGCATACGCCCCTGGCATCCAGCTCCCGCTGGAACACGGTGCCCTTCACGTTCTGTACGCTCAGGTTTAAAATCTGCGGCACGGCGGTGCCCGGGCTGTTGATGCGCACCTTGGGGTATTGGGCAAGCCCGGTGCGCAGGCGGGCGTTCAGGGCGCGGATGTGCTCCACCCGGGCGGGCAGCTCGCTCACTGCCTTCTCCAGCGCCAGCGCCAGCGAACAGGCCAGCGCCACGGTGGGGGTGCCGCTGCGGTAGATGGTGGTGCTCTCGCCGCCATGGATGAGCGGCTCCAGCGCAAGGCCGCGCCGCTTGACCAGCACACCGATGCCGTTCAGCCCGTAGAACTTGTGGGCGGTCAGGCTTATGGTGTCGATGCCTTCAAGGCTGACCGGCAGCTTGCCCACGGCCTGTGTGGCATCCACATGGAAGTGGCAGTGGGGGCAGGCCTTCAACATTTCCGCGATCTCGGCCACCGGCTGCACCACGCCCAGCTCACTGTCCACGGCAGTGACGGCCACCAGAATGGTGTCCGGGCGCAGCAGTTCTTTCAGGTGGGCAAGGTCCATCGTGCCGTCCTGCCGGATGTCCACAAGGTCGATCTCGTATCCCTGCTCCTGCAGGGCGGTCAGGCTGCCGCTCACCGAGGAGTGCTCCAGCGGGGTGGAAATGATGTGACTGCCATGGTGGCGCTCCAGCCGGGCGATGCTCTTGATGGCAAAGTTGTTGGCCTCGCTGGCACCGGATGTATAGATGATCTCGGCGGGCTGCACGTTCAGGCTGCGGGCAATGCTCTGGGTGGCGGCATCGATGGCAGCCTTTGCGGCAGTGCCTGCTGCGTGGCGGGAATTGGCATTGCCCGGGCAATTGCGCTCCACCTCGCAAAAGCGCTGTAAAACCGCTTCGTCTACCGGGGTATTGGCGGAATAATCCAGATAGATCATAAACTCTCCTGATAATTCTCTTATAATACAGATTACAATGGTAGGTTATATTATAGTGCGCTTTGGGCCGGATTGCAAGAGAAGCGGCGCAAACTTCCGGGCTGGAAATACAGGAGAATTAAGCAAAATAGTTGCGCGGCGGCAAAAAGTCTGCTATAATCTCTGAAAGGACTGCCCGCTGCGGCCTTTTGCGGGGCTTTTGGCGGCGGTTTGGAAAGAGCCTGAATGAAAGGGGGAGCGCACCATGCTGCACAAGAATCATCGACTGCGCTGCATTACACTTCTCATTTCCGGGCGGGATCATTGTTCCCAAATTTCAGGGGCATTGCCGTTTTGCTGACGGCGGTGCCTCTTTTTTTGGGGCTGCGAGTTCTGTAGGAGGCAGAAAACTTCATGAGTGAAAAGATCGATTACTCCAAAGGCATTTACGACGCGCGCCAGCTGGGCGCAGGCCGCATGTTCATTCTGGGCGTGCAGCACATGTTTGCCATGTTCGGCGCAACGGTGCTGGTGCCGCTGCTCACCGGCCTGAGCGTTTCCACCACCCTGCTGTGCGCAGGTCTGGGCACCCTGCTGTTCCACCTCATTACCAAAAAGAAGGTGCCTGCATTCCTCGGCTCCTCCTTTGCGTATCTGGGCGGCTTTTCCATCGTGGCCCCCATGCTGGCAGATGCAGACGGCAACCTGACCGTTGCCAACACCAAGATGCTGCCCTACGCCTGCGCCGCCGTCGCATTTTCCGGTCTGGTGTATCTGGTGGCCAGCCTGCTGATCTCCACCTTCGGCATCCGCCGCATCATGCGGTTCTTCCCGCCGGTGGTCACTGGCCCCATTATCATTTCCATCGGCCTGATCCTGGCCCCCTCTGCTATCAAAAACTGCCAGTCCAACTGGATCCTGGCCTTTGTGGCACTGGGTGTCGTGATCGTGTGCAACATCTGGGGCAAGGGCATGGTCAAGATCCTGCCCATCCTCATCGGCGTGCTGGTGTCCTATGCAGTGGCACTGGTGACCGGTGCAGTGGACTTCCAGCGCATTTCTGAGGCTGCATGGGTGGGCATCCCTCTGCACAAGGAGGCCATGGGCCTGTTTGCCATCGACGGCAGCCCGGAGTTCATCAGCGCACTGTTCACCATCATCCCCATTGCACTGGCAACCATGATGGAGCATGTGGGCGATATCGCCGCCATCAGCGCAACCGTGGGCCACAACTATATCAACGACCCCGGTCTGAACCGTACCCTGCTGGGTGATGGCCTTGCTACCACCATGGCCGGCCTGCTGGGCGGCCCGGCCAATACCACCTACGGCGAGAACACCGGTGTGCTGGCTCTGAGCAAGATCTACGATCCGCTGGTCATCCGCATTGCGGCTGTCCTGGCCATCATCCTGAGCTTCAGCCCCAAGTTTGAGGCTGTCATCAACACCATCCCCACCGGCATCATCGGCGGCATCAGCTTTGTGCTGTATGGCATGATCTCCGCCATCGGTGTGCGCAATGTGGTGGAGAACCGCGTGGACTTTACCAACAGCCGCAACCTGATCGTGGCCGCTGTCATTCTGGTGTGCGCACTGGGCTTCAACTCTGTGGGCGGTGTCAGCTTTGCCGTTGCAGGTGTTACCATCAACCTGTCCGGTCTGGCTGTGGCCGCGATCGCAGGCATCCTGCTGAATGCTATCCTGCCCGGCAACGACTACGAGTTTGATGCTGCCGACGGCTCCGAAGCCGCTACCAGCAGCAACCTGCAGGTCTGATCTCCCATAGAAGAAGGAAGAACAAGGCAGAAGCCGTCCTGTGTGTGCAGGGCGGCTTTGCTGTTTTTAAGGTGCACAGGGCAAAGCACACAGTTTTTGATGATGGTTTTTAGTGACCCTGCCGGAATTTATCTATAAGGCAAAATAAATAGGAATTATTCTTAAAATTATCCTTGACTAACTAGGAATTATTCGCTATAATAGAGCCATGACAAGGGCCGGTGAGTACCAACACCGCCCAGCCTGTTTTCTAACTGATATAAAAAGAATGATGGAGGTCTATTCTTATGAAGAAGTACGTTTGCACCGTTTGTGGTTATATTGCTGAAGGCGAGATCCCGGCACAGTGCCCCGTCTGCAAGGCTCCTGCTTCCGCTTTTGTGGAGAAGACCGGCAACACCTACGTCACCGAGCATGTTGTGGGCATCGGCAAGGCCGAGGGCGTTCCGCAGGAGATCGTGGACGGCCTGCGCGCAAACTTTGAGGGTGAGTGCAGCGAGGTCGGCATGTATCTGGCAATGGCTCGTGTGGCTGAGCGCGAGGGCTACCCCGAGATCGCTGAGGCTTACAAGCGTTATGCCTACGAGGAAGCAGATCACGCATCCCGCTTTGCAGAGCTGCTGGGCGAAGTTGTCACCGACAGCACCAAGAAGAACCTGATGATGCGTGCCGAGGCCGAGTGCGGCGCATGTGCAGGCAAGATGGATCTGGCCAAGAAGGCAAAGGCCCTGAATCTGGATGCCATCCACGACACCGTTCACGAGATGGCAAAGGACGAGGCCCGTCACGGCCGCGGCTTTGAGGGCCTGCTGAAGCGCTACTTCAACACCGAAGTCTGATAAGGTTTCCCCGGTTATCCATTCTGACCGCTGCATGGCTTTGCCGCTGTGCAGCGGTTTTTTTGTTCAACCTACGGAACTATTCCGTTGACAGGCACAGCGGCGGCGGGTTATAATTTATCTCGTGTTCAATGAACTGCGAAAGGGGAGACGGGGGAATGAAAAACGGACACACCACCCGGCAAAAGGCCCCGGCGGGCCGCTACGCCCTGCTGGACGAGCTGCGCGGGCTGGATCTGGTCAGCATGATGCTGTACCATGCCTGCTGGGACATGATGTTCCTGTTCGGCATCTGGATGGACTGGTACGCGGGAATGCCGGGGCGTCTGTGGCAGCAGGCCATCTGCTGGGTATTCATTCTGCTGTCCGGCTTCTGTGCGCCCTTTGGGCGGCATATGCTGCGGCGCGGTGTTACCGTGTTTGCCGCCGGAGCGCTGGTAACGGCGGTGACGCTGGTGTTTATGCCGGAAAACCGGGTCATTTTTGGCGTGCTGACCTTTCTGGGTACGGCCATGCTGCTGACCGGTGTGCTGGAACCGCTGCTGAAAAAAGTGATGCCCGCTGTGGGCCTTGCGGTGTCGGCGGTGCTGTTTGCGGTGTGCTACCCGGTCGGCTCGGGCTGGGTGGGCCTTGGCGGCTGGAAGCTGATGCTGCCGCAGAGCCTGTATGCCAACTACTTTACTGCATTTTTTGGCTTTTACCCGGACTGGTTCTACTCCACCGATTACTTTGGCCTGCTGCTGTGGCTGTTTTTGTTCTGGGCGGGGTACTACCTGCACAAGGCGGTGGGCCGCAGACGCATGGAACCGCTGCGCCGCCCGGTGTGCCCGGCGCTGGGCTGGATGGGGCAGCACTCGCTTTTGCTGTATCTGCTGCACCAGCCGGTGATCTACGGCGTACTTTCGGCCGCGGCAGTTCTTTTTGCATAAAAGGCTTGACACAGCCGGGAAGCTGTGGTATTCTATCGGTGGTTAGAAGATACTAACCAAATGGGGATGCGTCTGCGTGGTTGGACGCATTTTCATGGAACATAAAGTTAGATATATCTAACTAATATTGATTTGAGAGAGGACGATCTTTATGAGCAAAGTAGCAGTCGTATTCTGGAGCGCAACCGGCAACACTGAGACCATGGCAAACTGCGTGGCAGAGGGTGCAAACGGCACCATCGTGCCCTGCAGCGAGATGAACGCTGCAAAGCTGGCTGAGTTTGATGCAGTGGCTTTTGGCTGCCCCGCAATGGGTGCTGAGCAGCTGGAGGAGAGCGAGTTCGAGCCGATGTTCTCTGATCTGGAGGGTTCTCTGAACGGCAAGAAGATCGCCCTGTTCGGCTCCTACGGCTGGGGCGACGGCCAGTGGATGCGTGACTGGGTGGAGCGTGCTCAGGGCGACGGCGCACAGGTGCTGAACGGTGAGGGCCTGATCTGCAACGAGGCCCCGGACGATGATGTTCAGGCTGCATGCCGCAAGCTGGGTGCAGATCTGGCTGCATGGTAAACAGGAGAAGCTTCTCTTGACAAACAGAGACAGCTGCGATAAACTATGAGAACACCGAAAAACGGTGTTTTTGCAGAACTGAAAGTTAGTAAATACTAACTTTCACGCAAAAGCAGCAGCCTCTGTACAGAATGCATCAAAACTGCGGCAGGGGACAGCAGACGGAAAGGTCTGCGCTCCTGCCGCTTTGGTTTCAGAAGGCGGTGTA
The DNA here is from genome assembly GCF_040096475.1 of Faecalibacterium faecis. NCBI lineage: Bacteria > Bacillati > Bacillota > Clostridia > Eubacteriales > Oscillospiraceae > Faecalibacterium > Faecalibacterium faecis. Next base: position 181,758 of record NZ_JBBMEP010000001.1, read on the forward strand.
TATGGCAGTGGCTGCAGCAATTGGTGTTACGGTAGGCTTTGCATTTTTGCGCCGTGCGGTGCGCCGCGCTGCAATGCGGTCGGACCGTAGAAAAAAATAAGGCAGCAGGAGGCCCCGTCCCATGCAGGATACCCCGAAGAACTTGGATCAGAAGCGCGCAGATGAAAAGATGCTGGTGAGCGAGATGATCGCTCTTTACTGCCGCAGGCAGCACAAAACACCCAAAGGCAGCCTGTGCCCGGAGTGCCGGCAGCTGCACGATTACGCCCTGACCCGCATTGACAAATGCCCGTTCATGGAGACCAAGACCTTCTGCTCGGCCTGCAAAGTGCACTGCTACAAGCCGGAAATGCGGGAGAAGATCCGCGCGGTGATGCGCTGGGCAGGCCCGCGGATGCTGCCGGTGCACCCGGTGCTTTCCATCCGGCATGCGGCAGTCACACTCCGGTCTAAGCGCGAAGCGAAAAAGGCTGGCTGAGTTTTCCAGAATAAACACCCTGCCCGCAGGCCATACTGTGGACAGAGAGGTGATAAATATGGAAAACATCGGCGTTACCTGTGATGTCTGCGAGTGCAGCCACAATGTGAGCGGCTGCAAGTGCGACCTGCCCCAGATCAAAGTGACCGAGCAGTGCACCTGCGATACGCAGCAGGTGGAGACCCCGCACTACTGCCAGAGCTACGAGAAAAAGTAATTCCTAAAGCAGCAAAACAGCTCCTGCCAGAGCATTTCCGGCAGGAGCTGTTTTGGGTCACGGAGGTCAGCGCAGGGCCACATTGCAGGTGGCAAGGCTGCGGATCAGGGTGCCCACGCTCTCCTTCATCCGGATGCCCACGAAGCCCAGCGTGAATGCGGCCTGCACATTGGCCAGATTGTCGTCGATGAACACGCACTCGCTGGCCTTCAGACCGTATTTGTCCAGCAGGGCCTGATAGATGCGGGGGTCGGGCTTGTTGATGTGCACCTCGCAGGAGGCTACGCCGCCGTCAAAGCGGTCCAGCACGCCGCGCTCCTTGAGCAGGGCCAGCACGTCCTCCGGGATGTTGCTGAGATAGTACACGCTGTAGCCATGGTTCTTCAGGCGGCGCACCAGCTCCTGCATCCGGCGGCGCGGGCGCAGGATGTGCAGCCAGTCGTCCAGCACGCCCTGCACCTCAAACTCGCGCCCGGCGGCCTTGGCGTTGCGCAGCATGGCCTGATTGCCGTCAAAGCGGGAGACAAGCCCGGCATCCAGCTGCTTCCACTCCTCGCTGCCAAAGGTCAGGTCGTACACCTGCTCCTCGATCTCTTCATTGCAAATGCGGTCTACCAGATAGGCGCGGGGGGCAAAATCCACCATGACACCGCCCAGATCAAACACGATGCTTTTATACATTTAAAATTTCCTCTGTTTCTCATGGAATGCTCTGACCACAGTATACCACAATCTGCCATGCGGTTTCCACTGCTTTTTGCATGATGCGCCCGGCGGCTGCATAAGCTGTGGCAGAAAGGGGAGAAGGGCATTGACCATCCGGGAACTGTGTGAAAAAGAGGTGGTGCAGCTGGAGCAGGGGGTCTGCCTTGGCCGGGCCGACGACCTGACCTTTGACCCTGCCACCGCCCGGCTGCAGAGCCTGATCCTGCTGGGGCGGCCAAGGCTGTTCGGATTGCTTGGCCGGGACGATAGCCTGACCATTCCATGGCAGGAGATCGAGACCATTGGCACGGATGCGGTGCTGGTGCACACGGCCCTGCCGGAAGCACCGCCGCAGCCGGAACAGCTCAAGTGGTGGCAAAAGCTGCGCGTGAAGCTGGGTTTGTAAAGTTTTTGCAAAAACAGGGTGGACTTTTTTGTGGAAGTGACTATAATAATCGCAGAAGCTTTGTGCAAAAAGCGTAAAGAAATGTGCTTTTGCGTTTGATCTGAGGTTTCAAGGATGAGGAAAGGAACAGGAATTATGAAAACTCCCAAACCGCTTTTGGCGCTGCGGATGGTATTCCCGCTGGCGGCATCGCTGATCGTGCTGCTGCTGGGCGAGGGGATCGCCCGCGGGAGCCTGAGCGCAGACGTTTTTGCAAGTTTTATCTTCCCGCACATCGGGGCTTATCTGCTGGCGTGGCTGCTGCTGTTTCTGGTGTGGCTGCTGCTGGACTGGGTGTTCCGCTGTCCGCCGCTGTCCACGCTGGGCATGGCGGTGCTGGGCTGTGCGCCCTGCGCGGTGAACTTTTACACCCTGCAGCTGCGCGGCGAGCCCTTTCTGCCGTGGGATCTGGCACAGGTGTCAGAAGCTGCCGGCGTGGCATCCGCTGCGGGCCTCAAGATCCAGCCCAGCATGGTGGTGACCATCATCGTGGTGCTGGTGCTGACGGTGGGCAGCTTCTTCCTGTTCCGCGGCCGCCACAAACAGCGCTGGCTGCCCCGGCTGGCGGGCAGTGCCGCCACCGTAGCGGCCCTCTGCCTGCTGGTGTTCGGCGTGTACCTGCAGCCCGCTGTCACGCAGGTGCTGGGCATTACGCCGGATGCATGGATGCAGGACCGCTACTACCGCTACTACGGCGTGATCACCGGCTTTATGACCAACCTCACCAATCTGGAGATCTCGAAGCCCGAGGAATACTCGCAGGAAGCGGTGGATGCCCTGCTGGACAATGCGGACGAGAGCCAGAAGTTTGCCACCAGCCCGCTGTACTCCACCAGCTACAGCGCCGTGACCCCCAAGGACGAGCAGGTGAAGCAGCCCACCATCATCTATGTGATGGACGAGTCCTACTGGGATGTCTCGGAGCTGGAACAGTACGGCATCACCTTTGATACCGATGTCTCCAAGAACCTGCACGCCTTGCAGCAGACCAGCGCCTATGGCCGGGCCTACAGCCCCAGCTTTGGCGGCGGCACCTGCGATGTGGAGTTTGAAGCCCTTACCGGCTACTCGGTATCCTTCCTGCCCAGCGGCAGCAAGCCCTACCAGCAGCATGTGACCAAGCCCATGTTCGCCATGCCCAATTACCTCAAGCTCAAGGGCTACCAGACCGCAGCCGTGCACTGCTTCTGGGCAAAATACTGGAGCCGCGACAAGGCTTACCCCAACCTCGGCTTTGACGATTTTATCAGCCTTGAGGATATGCATGGCGTGACCAAGGTGCGCAAGCACTACTGGACCAGCGGCCTTGTCACCGATGATTCCATGGCCGACCAGATCATCCAGCAGTACGAGAGCATGAAGTCCAGTTCGGACAAGCCCATCTTCCTGCACGCTGTCACCATGCAGAACCATACCAATTATAACAAGGACAACTACCCGGACGACGAGCGCGTAAAGGTGCTGTCCCACCCGGCGGGCCTCAAGCCCAGCACCGTGGGCGCGCTGGAAGATTTTGCTACCGGCATCCGGGATGCAGATGCCATGATGGGCAAACTGACCGAATACTTCTCGCAGGTGGACGAGCCGGTCATTCTGGTGTTCTGGGGCGACCACTATAACCCCATCGATTCCAATTACGATGTCTACACCACTACCGGCTATGCCAGCGATTCCAGCGCAGACCCCCGCCTGCACCAGACCACGCTGCTGATGTGGTCCAACTACAGCCAGCAGCAGGTGGACCTTGGCACCATTGCCGCTTACGATATCTCGCCGGTGATGATGGATATTTACGGTCTGGAAGAGCCGCTCTACTTCCAGTTCCTGAACCGTCAGCTGCGCGTGGCCAGCCGCACCAATACCCGCGGAACCACCATGAATCTGGACGGCACCACCACGCAGGAGCCTACCGAGTTCCAGCAGCGGTGGAGCGCAGAGCACTGGCTTTTGCAGTACGACCTGATGTTCGGCAGGGGATACGCCCTGCAGCGCATGGGCCTTGCGGGCCTGAGCGGCGTGGACACAGGCAAATGAGCGAAAAACAGACGATTTCTTTGTAAAAAACAGAGAAAAACTCTTGCAACCGGCGTTTGTTTGTGATATTATAACAAGGCATTACACACGCATCACTATGCCCTTTTGTGCCCAAATGGGTGGAGGGCAGTCCCGAACCGTCCGATACGGCCCGGGATCACGGTGTGCGGAGGCAAAACAATATCTGGAGGTATTTTTACTATGGCAGTCGTTTCTATGAAGCAGCTTCTCGAAGCAGGTGTGCACTTCGGTCACCAGACCCGCCGCTGGAACCCCAAGATGGCTAAGTACATCTTCACCGAGCGCAACGGCATCTATATCATCGATCTGCAGAAGACCGTGAAGAAGCTGGACGAGGCTTACAACTACGTGAAGGAAGTTGCAGCTGAGGGCGGCGACATCCTGTTCGTCGGCACCAAGAAGCAGGCTCAGGAGTCCATCCGTGACGAGGCTCTGCGCTGCGGCATGCACTATGTCAATGCTCGCTGGCTGGGCGGTATGCTGACCAACTTCCGCACCATCCGCAAGCGCATCGACCGTATGGATCAGCTGGCTAAGATGAAGGAGAACGGCACCTTCGAGCTGCTGCCCAAGAAGGAAGTTGCCAAGCTGGAGCTGGAGATGGAGAAGCTGGACAAGTACCTGGGCGGTGTCAAGAACATGAAGACCCTGCCGAAGGCTATGTTCATCGTTGATCCTCACAAGGAGCGCATCGCTGTTGCTGAGGCCCGCAAGCTGAACATCCCCATCGTGGCTATCGTTGATACCAACTGCAACCCCGACGAGATCGATTACGTGATCCCCGGCAACGACGACGCAATCCGCGCTGTCAAGCTGATCGCTGGCGCTATGGCTGACGCTGTGCTGGAAGGCAAGCAGGGCAACCAGGAGGCCGCTCCCGCTGAGGATGCAGCAAACGCCTGATTTCCCATCCCACAAACAACAAAATAACGTGTAAGGGAGAATACGAAAATGGCTATTTCTGCAAAGGACGTTATGGAACTGCGCAAGCAGACCGACTGCGGCATGATGGAGTGCAAGAAGGCTCTGACCGAGGCTGACGGCAACTTCGAGAAGGCAATCGAGATCCTGCGTGAGCGTGGTCTGGCTACCGCTGCCAAGAAGGCAAGCCGTACCGCTGCCGAGGGCATGGTCTACGCTGACTACTGCCCCCAGTGCAAGGTGGGTGTTGTCATCGAGGTCAACGCTGAGACCGACTTCGTCGCCAAGAACGACAAGTTCGTTGCTTTCGTCAAGGAGGCTACTCAGGTCATCATGAAGCAGAACCCTGCTGATGTTGAGGCTCTGATGGCTTGCAAGACCGAGAACGGCGAGACCGTGGACGAGGCTCTGAAGAACCTGATCCTGGTCATCAAGGAGAACATCAAGGTTCGCCGCTTCGTCCGTTACGAGGGCGTTTGCTCTGCATACGTCCACGGCGGCGGCACCCACGGCATTCTGGTCAACTTCGAGACCACCAACGGCATCGAGGCTAAGGACGAGTTCGTTACCTACGGCAAGGACATCGCCATGCAGGTCGCAGCTGCTAACCCCGGCTATGTCGATGAGGCTTCTGTCCCCGCTGAGGTCGTGGCCAAGGAGAAGGAGATCATGCTGGCTCAGATGGCTGGCGATCCCAAGACCGCTAACAAGCCCGAGGCTGTGAAGCAGAAGATGATCGAGGGCAAGATCAAGAAGTTCTTCAAGGAGAACTGCCTGGTCGATCAGGAGTTCGTCAAGGACAGCGACCTGACCGTTGCTCAGTACACCGCTAAGGTCGCTAAGGATCTGGGCGGCGACATCAAGATCGTCAAGTTCACCCGCTTCCAGAAGGGCGAAGGCCTGGAGAAGCGTGCTGACGACTTCGCTGCTGAAGTTGCAAGCATGGTGAAGTAATTTAACTTCCAAAGTTGAATTGGGAGCTGCAGTACCCGTAACAGGGCGCTGCGGCTCCTTTTTTTGTTTGTGTTTGCCGGGCGGATGTGCTATCATAGAGAAAACGGAAAGAAGGGAGGACGAAAAGCAATGCGCAGTGTAAACAAAACGTCTCTCCGAATGGAGAGCATGATCGGATAAGGAGAATCCCTTATGAAAAAACAAACCATGACTCTTGCGGGCATCCCTGCCATTCTGTACGGCAGCCGGAGCCGGAATGTTTACCTCTATCTCCATGGCAAGAACGGCTGCAAGGAAGAGGCAGAACGTTTTGCCGCTACAGCCTGTGAAGCAGGTTGGCAGGTGCTGGCTATCGACCTGCCCGAGCATGGCGCACGGAAAAACAGCCCTGAGCGGTTACTGCCATGGGTGGTGGTCCCGGAACTGCAGGCTGTCTATGCCCGCATGAAGCCGGTGTGGGCGCATATCCGGCTGTATGGCGTGAGCATCGGCGCGTGGCTTGCCATGCAGGCGCTGCAGGGAGACGCGCCGGAACAGGCCCTGCTGGTCTCTCCGGTGGTGGATATGGAAGCTCTCATCACGAATATGATGCAATGTGCCCATGTGACCGAGGAACAGCTGCACCGGGCAGGGGAGATCCCCACGGATCTTGGGGAGACCCTCTCATGGCCGTATCTGTGCTGGGTGCGGGAACATCCGCTGCACTGGCATGGCCGCACGCAGGTGCTGTATGGTGACAGGGATGCCCTGACCAGCCGCACCATGATCGAGCGCTTCCGTCAGGAAAGCGGGGCGCATCTGACGATCATGGAGGGCGGGGAACACTGGTTCCATACCCCAGTGCAGATGGCGGTCCTTCAAACGTGGGAAGAAACGAATTTTTGATTTTTGATTTAGAATAGCCGCCGCGTGCGCTTTGGCTATTTTTAGCGGAAGTATTATTTTTATATTTGCAAACCAGCAAAGCCTGCGGGCTTTGCTGGTTTGCTTTTTCACGGGAAAGGTCGTGACCGTACACTGCATTTTTTGTGGTGACTATGCATTTTATCTTTGGGACTCTTTCTGTGAAAAAATGGTTTGGAAACGACCGCAGTCGTTTCCAAACCACAATATCAAATAAATTTTCCTCTGCTTATGGCCAGAGCGCACGCGGAGGCCATTTCAAATCATAGAAGCTTACAGCAACAAAAACTGCCGCTGACGGTTTTTACGCCGTCAGCGGCAGTTTGCATTTACAGATTCAGTTCAGCAGGATCTGAAACTCAGACCTTTGCTTCGCTGTTTTGCTCAGCATTCTTATAGGCCTTGAAGGAGTGGAACACGATGTTCAGGCCCAGAACGATCAGCAGCACGGCCAGGATCAGCTGCAGGCCGTTTGCAATGAACACAGCACCCCAAGTGGTCTCGCCAGCGGGGATGGTGACAGCAGCGGCATTGCTGATGGCCTTGACCATGGCGATCAGGCGCTGCACCAGAGCGGTGAAGGTGACGCACAGCATGATGATCAGCGGAGGGAAGATCATCTTGTTGCTGCGGCCGGTGACCTTCAGGAACACGCACAGGGTGGCCAGAACCAGAGCGCTCAGCAGCTGGTTTGCAGAACCGAACAGGGGCCAGATGTTGGCGTAGCCGATCTTGGTCAGCAGGAAGCCGAAAGCCAGAGTCAGGAAGGTGGAGAAGTACACGTTGCACAGCAGCTTGCGCCAGCCCTCAGCATGCTCCATGTCGTCCACGCTGAACAGCTCCTGGAAGCTCATGCGGCCGATACGGGCCACAGCATCCAGACTGGTCAGGGCCAGTGCGGAAACGCACATGGTCATAAACACAGAGGCAAAGTGCTGGTCCAGGCCGAAGCCCACGAAGAAGCTGGCAACGCCGCGGCTGAAGACCTGGAACGGAGTGCCGTCTGCGGGGGTGCCGTCTGCGGCAGCAGAAGCACCGGCAACACACAGGGCGATGACAGCCAGCAGGCTTTCCAGCACCATGGCACCATAGCCGACCTTCAGCATATCCTTCTCATTGGTAACGGTCTTGGAGGAGGTGCCGGAAGACACCAGACTGTGGAAACCGGAAACAGCGCCGCAGGCAACGGTAACGAACAGGATGGGGAACATGGTGCCCAGCTTGGCGTTGGTAAAGCCGGTGAACACCGGCAGGTTCATGACGGGATGGTTGACGATCAGGCCCAGAACAGCGCCCACGATCATGGCCACGAACATAAAGGTGGTCATGTGGTCACGGGGCTGCTTCAGCAGCCACATGGGCAGGACAGCGGCAAAGAAGATGTACACAAAGGTGATGTAGCTCCATGCAGCCTTACCCAGAATGATGGGGAAGTTTGCACCCACCACAAAGGACAGCACGATGAATACGATGCTGATCACATTCTCTTTCCAGCCGGTGAAGTGCAGGTTCTTCTGCAGCAGGCCAAAGACCACGGCGAACACCATGAACATGATGGAGACCATGCCGGCAGCACCGTTGGTCTGGGCAGCCTCCACCAGAGCACCGTCAGCACCGTAGGCATTGAAGGTGCCGGCCACCATGTCGGCAAAGGCGGCGATCACGATGCCGCAGAACAGCCAGCAGAACAGCAGGAACAGCTTGCGGCCGGTCTTGCCGATGTACTTTTCGATCAGCATGCCCATGCTCTTGCCATCGTTCTTAACGGAAGCATACAGAGCGCCGAAGTCGGTGACAGCACCGAAGAAGATGCCGCCCAGCAGCACCCACAGCAGCACCGGCAGCCAGCCGAAAGCAGCGGCCTGGATCGCACCGGTGACAGGGCCTGCACCGGCAATGGAGCTGAACTGGTGTGCAAACACGGTCCAGCCGTCGGTGGGAACGTAGTCCCGGCCGTCCTCATGGACAACTGCCGGGGTCTTGGCAGAGGGGTCGATGCCCCACTTGTTTGCCAGCCAGCGGCCGTAAAGCATATAAGCGCCAAACAGACACACGGCTGCGATCAATACGATGACCAGCGTATTCATTGTTTTTACCTCTTTCCTTTCTTGGCATCCGGCAAATGTCAGCGACATGGGGCGGCAGGATGTAAAAAAGGCCCCGTCTTCCTGCGTTCGTTCCGTTTGGGACGAACCATCGAAGACGAAGGCCTTCACATACACTGCACATCGTGTATGGAATACTCCGCGATACCACTTCGTTTGCTGCACAGGGCAGCCACTCCCAGCGTACATACATACGCAGCCCCGTAACGTGGGCAAAACGGCCATGCATTACTGGAAGGCGGGGTCAGCGCCTTTGTTCACACAGGCTGCTCGCAGGGGAGAACGCTTTGCTCCTGACTGCTGCCCTTGCATCAGATGGGCGGCTCTCTGGGAGAGGGTGCTGCAAAGAATCATGTCCTGTTCATCGCATTTGCCGAATGATTGTCCGTATTTTAGTGCGGAATTCACAAATTGTCAATAACTTTGGAACAAGTTCGGAGGATGCACTAATTCAGAAAAGCGTTCTGCAATAATTTTTAGGTGATTTTTGTTCATGCGTGAAACGAAGAAAACTATACACGTCAACGAATGAAAAGAGTTCACGCCAAGGACTTGACTTTCACACTTTGATGTGCTAAAGTGATGATGCAAGAAAGAACCTGAACATTTCCGGAACAATTAAAAGAGGGAACGCTCCCAAAACCGGACAGTCCGCTGCGGCGGCAAGGAGAACATTCATGTCAGATAAAAATTCCAGAAGAAACCAGACCACCGATGCACTGTTTGATGCCATCCTCAGTCTGGAAACGCGGGAGGAGTGCTACAACTTCTTTGAAGACCTGTGCACTGTAAAGGAGATCTCGGATATGGCGCAGCGGCTGGAAGCGGCAAAGATGCTGCTGGACGGCAGAACCTACGATCAGATCGTGAAGGCAGTGGAGATCAGCACGGCCACCATCAGCCGCATCAACCGCTGCATCCAGTACGGCTCCGGCGGCTACCGCGAGACCATTGAAAAGGTGCGCGGCACCCAGAACCCGAAAAAGCAGGAGTAACACCGGCGTACCCGGCAGACATAGAATGGGGCGTACACCGCCCCTGACCGGACGAACGAAAGGAAGGTTTTATCATGTCTGCTGAGAACTGTATCGATACCACCCGCTGCCCCTGCCCCTGCCTGCCCAAGGTGACGCTGGAGCAGGCGGTCATTGACCTTGTGGAGAGCATCGCTCTGCAGGAAAATGCCCTGAGCCACATCCTGTGCGCCGAGAGCCGGAAGATGGACGCCGCCATGAAACTGGACGGTCTGGACCTGTGCAAGCTGCTGGAAGTAAACGATTCGGCCACCAACATGGTGCACGCCGTGGCAAACCTGGAGCTGGTGCTCAAGGATAAGCTGGAGTTCGTCTCCAACAACCTGTACTATCCGCCTGTGGATGCCGCAGCGAAGTAAGAAGATGCTGAAAGGCCTGTCCGGATGCCGGGCGGGCCTTTTCTCTGCTTGAATGCATAATTTTTGTAAAAACCATTTGTTGGAATTGCTGATAACGGGATTCTGTGCTATACTATACAATGTATCACCATGAAAGTGAGGAAATTTACAAATTGCTGAACTACGATGCGATCCTGTTTGATGTGGACGGGACCCTGATCGATTCCGCTCCCGGTATCATAAATACATTAAAAGAAGTCTTTGCCAAGATGGGCGTGGACACCACAAATGTGAACCTGCGCCGCTACCTTGGCCCGCCGCTGCGCAAGAGCTTTGGTGAGCACTTTACCGACCCGGCCCTCATTGAAAAGGCCACCGACCTGTACCGCGACAGCTACGCCGTCAAGGGCAGCCACGAGTGCGCCGCCTACCCCGGTGCAGCAGAGATGCTGCAGCGCCTGAAGGACGCGGGCCTTGTGCTGTGCACCGCTACCTCCAAGCCCACGCAGGTCGTTACGCCCATTCTGGAAGAAAAGGGCCTTGCAGGCTATTTTGATTTTATCGGCGGCGCGTCTATGGACGAGAGCCGCGACACCAAGACCGACGTGGTGCGCCATGTGCTGGCCCAGCCCATGATGCAGGGCAGGCGGGTGCTGATGGTGGGCGACCGCAACGATGATATGCGCGGCGCAGCAGACTGCGGGCTGGATGCCGCCGGTGCGCTGTACGGCTACGGCAGCAGGGAAGAGCTGGAACCCTTCCACCCGGTGCTGTTGGCCGAAAGCTGCGCCAGCCTTGCAGACCAGATCCTGAACGGACAGGCATGACCGGAAGGCCCTGTACCGGAAACTAAGTGAATGGTGAGAGATATGAGAAATACACGACCGGAAAAGCAATCGCTTACTCCTATGCAGAAGCAGGCTGTGCTGGTGTGCAGTGTGTGCGCGCTGGCAGCCATTCTGACCATTGCCATTACCATGACGCTGCTCAAGCGCGGCAAGACCCCTGCAGCTCCGGGGGAACAGCCCTCCAGCGAGGTGCTGGTGCCGGGCGAAGAGGATATCTCGGATCACTACCAGATCAGCGAGACCTCTGCCGCTCTGCTGCCGGAGACCGCCGACGCGGGCGAGAGCTACCAGAAGGAAACGCTGTTCCTCGGCGATTCCAACACGGTGCGCCTGTACGCCAACGGCCTGATCAGCCTGCAGCAGTTCTGCGCCAAGGAGGGCATTGGCACCCATGCCGCCCTGAACGAGGGCATCGTTACCTTTAAAAAGGACAGCAGCACCTACACCATCGCGCAGGCCGTGGCCAAAATGAAGCCCCGCCGCGTAGTCATCATGCTGGGCACCAACGATACCGGCATGAGCGTGGACGAGTTCATCAAGAACTACACCGCGCTGGTGCAGGCCATTCAGGAAAGCTACCCCTACACCGACATCATCGTGAACACGGTGCCGCCGGTGCCTGCAAACCACGCAAACTACCCCCACATGGACCAGACCAAGATCGACGACTTCAACATGGCCCTGCTGTCCATGTGTGAGCAGATGGGCCTGAAGTTCCTCAACAGCGCCGAAGCGCTGAAGGATGCCAACGGCTATGGCCGCGAGGATTACTACCAGACCGGCGATATCCACCTGAAGCCCGTGGGTCTGAAGGCCATGCTGAGCTATCTGCGCACCCACGCTTACCAGACCGACGACCGTCGGCCCGACACCGCCAACATCCCCACCCGCGCCGAGTATACCCCGAACCCCAGCTCTGCGGTGACAGCACCCAGCAGCTCGGAGGCTGCAGGCTCTTCCGAAGAGCAGGGTGTGCTGTATCAGGCCAGCTACCGGGTGGACAAGACCGGCGGCACCCTTTCCAGCGGCAGCGACAGCGGCAAGACATCCCTCTCCTATGAAGTGACCAGCGCCGCCCAGTCCATCAGCGTGACGGCTGTGCCGCAGGACGGCTATGTGTTCGTCAAGTGGAGCGACGGCGTGACCCAGAAGACCCGCACCGATACGAACTTCAAGCAGAACGTGGACGTGACCGCCGTGTTTGCAGCGGCTTCCGTGCATATCAGCAGCACCGGCAAGGCCGTGCTGGGCGATTCCTACACCTTTACCGCAAAGCTGGGCGGCAAGCACCTCACTGCCGACAGCATCCGCTGGTACGCCAACGGTGTGGAAGTGCCGCAGGCGGCGGGCAAGACCACCGTCAAGGTGGAGATCGACCCCTCCATGCTCAATGCGACCTTTAAGGTGTACGCAGTGGCAAGCTACAACGGCTGCACCGTTACCAGCAACGTCCTGAATGTGACGGTCAGCGGCGTAAGCTCCGGCAGCTCGTCTCACAGCTCCGGCAGCTCTGGCAGCACGTCGGGCAGCGGTTCTTCCGGCAGCACCAGTTCTTCCGGTGCATCGTCCGGCACCACCTCCGGGGCATCCTCCGGGGCTACATCCACCTCCGGCAGCTCGTCTCACAGCTCTTCCGACAGCTCGTCTCACAGCTCTTCCAGCAGTGAGAGCACGGCTTCCCCGGCAGGCTCGGCTTCTGCTTCCAACGGAACAGCCAGCTCTTCCCACAGCACCAGCTCGTCCCACGCGGACTCTGGTGAGAGCAGCTCGGCTTCCCATAGCAGCTCCAGCAGCGAGAGCAGCTCTGCAAGCTCTGGCAGCTCCCATGCGGCTTCGGAATCCAATGCCAGCAAGGAAGCCGCCAACGAGCAGTCCGCATCCACGGACTCCGCGTCCTGAGGCTGTCACCCCGGCCTGCCGTGCCGCATAGGCTGGCAGGAAGGGAGGCGTTTGCATGTACTACGAGGAACCCCGCATCCCGGCGCTGCCCGGGGAAGAGAACGTGACCGACGGCAGCGTGGACGATTACGGCACCGACTGGGAGAACGTGGACAACGGCGCGCTGGAAGAGGAAATGGCAAAGTGTGCTGCCACCCCCTGTGATGTCAAAACCACCTGCCCGGACAACGACCCGGAGCAGACGGACGTACCATCGTACGAAATTGTAACAGAATGATGTGAAGCCAGCTCTGTTTACGGCAGGGCTGGCTTCTGCCTGTTGTTGAGCGCATGGCAGCTGAGGCCATGGCAGAAGGAAAAGAGGGAAGGTTTATGGCAAAATATTATTGCGTGCTGTTCGATGCAGACAACACCCTGCTGAACTTTGACGCAGCCGAAAGCAAGGCACTGGCCGAAACGCTGGTGAACTACGGCATTGAGCCGGACGCAGAAACGGTGCAGACCTACCGCACCATCAACTCGGAGCTGTGGCGGCAGCTGGAAAAAGGCCAGATCAAGCGGGAAAAGCTCATGGCGGAGCGGTTCACCCGCTTCCTCAAGGCCATTGATGCCGCCGGTGACGGAGCCGAGATGAACCGCTTCTATCTGGAACAGCTCTCCACCCACCCGGACCTGATGGGGCCGGAAGTGCTGGATGTGCTGCGGGAGCTTTCCGAGGTGGCAACGCTGGCCGTTGTGACCAACGGCTTCCAGAAGGTGCAGATCCGCCGTCTGGCCGAGAGCGGTGTGCTGAACTTTATGGAGGACGTGTTCGTCTCCGAGAAGATGGACAGCGAAAAGCCGAACCGCAGAATTTTTGATGCGGCCCTGCGCGCCCTTGGCGTGGAGAACCGCGAGCATGTGCTGGTGGTGGGCGACGGCCTGAGCAGCGACATTCAGGGCGGCGTGAATGCGGGCCTTGACACCTGCTGGTATAACCCCAGCCACGCCGAGAACCCCGGCAAGGTGGTGCCCACCTACGAGATCGCAGACCTGAAAGAGCTGTACCCGCTGGTGATGGAGCAGGAAGAGCTGGCCAATGTGGGCCTGAAGAACCGCCGCCACCAGTGCTGAGCCAATAAGCGGATGGAGAACGGGATCATAAAACTATGCTGATACATTTGGAAAAACTAGGCAAGAGCTTTGGCGAAAAGATCGTGCTGCACGATGTGACCGCCAGTGTCGAGCGGGAGGACCGCATCGGCATCGTGGGCCAGAACGGCGCGGGCAAGACCACCCTGCTCAAGATTTTGACCGGCGAGTACCAGGACTACGATGGGGAATTCAGCGTGACCCACGGCGTGACGCTGGGCTATCTGGAACAGAACGCAAAGCTGGATGCCACGCTGGATCTCTACGGCGAGATGCGCTCCACCTTTGCCCCTGTGCTGGATGCCATGGCCCAGATGCAGGTGCTGGAACGCAAAATGGCCGCGCAGCCGGACGACACGGAGCTGCTGGCCCGGCACGACCAGCTGCAGAACATCGTGGATGCCGCCGACGGCTACAACATGGATGTGAACATCAAAAAGGTGCTGTCCGGCATGGGCTTTGCGCAGGATACATGGCAGAAGAACATTGCGGTGCTCTCCGGCGGTGAGCTGACGAGGCTGCGGCTGGCAAAGCTGCTGCTGGAAAAGCCGGACGTGCTCATTCTGGACGAGCCCACCAACCACCTGGACTTTGCCACCATGGAATGGCTGGAAAACTACCTCAAAAGCTATTCCGGTGCGGTGCTGGTGGTCAGCCACGACCGCTATTTCCTCGATAACGTGTGTACGAAGATCTGGGAGGTCTCCTTCCAGACCATGACCACCTACAAGGGCAACTTCTCGGCCTACCTGCCCCAGAAGGAAGCCGCCGATGCCCTGCGCCAGAAGCAGCACGATGCAGATGTGGCGCTGGCCGAAAAGCTGCAGGACTACGTGGACCGCAACCTTGTGCGCGCTTCCACCACCAAAATGGCCCAGAGCCGCCGCAGGCAGCTGGAAAAGCTGGAGATCACCGAAGCGCCCAAGGACGAGACCAACCAGCTCAAGTTCCGGTTTGAATATGACGTAGAACCGTGGAATGAGCTGGTGCTGCTCAAGAACCTGACCATCAAAATAGGGGAGCGCACCCTGCTGGAACCCTTTACCTACACGGTGTGCCGCGGCCAGCGGCTGGTGATCGCAGGCCCCAACGGCGCGGGCAAGTCCACCCTGATGCAGGTGCTGGACGGCAAGCGCCGCCCCTCCGGCGGCATGGTGCGGCTGGGCACCGGCGCACGGCCCAGCATCTTTGCCCAGCAGCAGAACCGTCTGGGGCAGGGCCGGGTCATCGATGTGATCTGGAACAAGTACCCCCGCATGACCGAGCTGGAGGTGCGCAGCCATCTGGCAAAGCTGGGCTTCCGGGGCGAGACGGTGTTCAAGCCCTGCGAGGCGCTTTCCGGTGGCGAGCTGGCCCGCCTGCGCTTTGCGGAGATCGTGCTGGAACGGCCCAACCTGCTGTTTCTGGACGAGCCCACCAACCATCTGGACATCTACACCCGCGAGAACCTTACCGAGGCCCTCATGGCCTACACCGGCACGCTGCTGCTGGTCACCCATGACCGCCACCTGATGAACAGTCTGGCCTGCCCCATCCTCTACCTTGAGGACGGCAAGGCCACCCTCTACCCCAGCTACGATGCCCTGATGGGCCGCAACGCCCCGGCCCCTGCCGTGCAGAAGGCCGCCGAACCGGCCAAGACCGGCTACGGCAGGGAGCAGCGCCGCCGCCGCGCCGAGCTGCGGGCCAAGATCAAGGCCTGCGAGGACGAGATGGAAGCCTGCGGTGCACGCGAAGTGGAGCTGGACAACGAGATCAACTCCCCGGAGGTGTACAACGACCCCGACCTGCTGCGCCAGAAGAGCGACGAGCTGAGCGACCTGCGCTTCCATCAGGAAGAGCTGTTTGCCGCGTGGGAAGCTGCCATGGAAGAGCAGGAAAGCTACGAGCAGAGCCAGCAGACCGAAGAGTAAAGGAGGGTGCAGCATGCCCCAAAACAGACGCAGTTACGAAAAAACGCGCCGCATCGCCCTTTCCGGCCTGCTGTTTGCGCTGGCCATGGCACTTTCGTTCATTGAGGGCACGCTCACCATCCCGGGCCTTTTGCCGGGCATGAAGCTGGGCCTTGCCAACATCGTGGTGATGTACGCGCTGTTTTTCATGGGGCCAAGGCAGGCGCTGGTGCTGGACGTGCTCAAGGCGCTGTTCGTGTTTCTGGTGTCCGGCTTCACGGCGGGCTTTCTCTCGCTGTGCGGCGGTTTGCTGTCACTTTTGGTGATGTGGGTGCTCTACTACCTGCTGCCGGTGCGGCCCACCTGGTTCATCCTTTCCGTGTGCGGCGCACTGGCCCACAACATCGGCCAGCTGCTGGGTGCAGGTGTGATCATCTCGTCGTCGCTGTCCTTCTACTATGCGCCGGTCATGCTGGTGCTGGGCCTTGTGATGGGCGCACTGACCTCCATCACCCTCAAGGCTCTGCTGCCGGCTCTTGGCAAAATGGGCTTCAGTACACAGGAAAAACGGAAGGAAGATTAAAAAATTTCTCTGTTTTTAACGGCCTCGCCCTCTCCGTCACGGCTTACGCCGTGCCACCTCTCCCAAAGTGAGAGGCCTTGGCAGTACGGTAAACTTTCCGGTTTTGCCAAAGGCTCCCCCTTTGGGGGAGCTGGCGAACGGAGTGAGACTGAGAGGGCAAGGACGCTGACGAAAAAACCAACGACTGGCCCGGCACAGTTGCATTTTGGCCGGAAATCAGTATAATAAGGAAACAACCTGCTATTTTAAAGATAAAATCTCTTGCATACAGCGCTGCCGCCGTGGGAAAGTGCGCGGCAGCCGGGAGGTGTTTGCACTATGAGTGAAAAAGTTACCATCAAGGTGGAGCGCAAAAAGCTGCATCTGCCCACCATCGCCCTGCGCGGGCTGGTGGTGTTCCCCAACAATCTCGTCCACTTTGAGGTGGGCCGCGAAAAGAGCATTGCCGCCGTGGAGTGGGCAATGGCAAATAATTCCAACGTGTTTCTGGTGGCACAGAAGTCCATGGACACCACCGAGCCGCAGCAGGCAGACCTGTTCAGCTACGGCGTGGTGGCCGAGGTCAAGCAGGTGCTGCGCGTCTCCGGGGACCTTGTAAAGGTCCTGGTGGAGGGCAAGTACCGCGCAAAGCTCAGTGCACTGGATGCCAGCGGCGATTTTCTGCTTTCGGAGGTGCGCCCGGCCCCGGTGCGCGCAGGCAAGGCCGACGATGCCGTGGAGACCGAAGCGCTGCTGCGCGCCCTCAAGGCCGGGTTTGACGAGTACCTTGGCATGAACCCGCGCCTTGGCAAGGACGTGGTGTTTGCCATCGTTTCCAGCGACGACCCCGCCTTCCTCAGCGAGTACATGCCTGCAAACCTGCTGTTCCGCTACGAGGACAAGCAGGCTGTGATGGACGAGGGCACCCTGAACGGACGGCTGAAAAAGCTCATCGAGATGCTGCGCCGTGAGTGTCAGGTGATGAAAATTGAAAAGGAGATCGCGGAAAAGGTCAACGAGTCCATGGACAAGAACCAGCGCGATTACTACCTGCACGAACAGCTGCACATCATCAGCGACGAGCTGGGCGAGGGCGACGACACCCACGCCGAGGCCGACGAGTACCGCCGCAGGATCACCGGGCTGCACCTTGCCGAGGACAGCGAGAAGAAGCTGCTCAAGGAAGTGGACCGCCTTGCCAAGATGCAGGGCTCCAATCAGGAGGCAACGGTCATCCGCACCTATCTGGACACCTGCCTTGACCTGCCGTGGAACACCTTTACGGTGGACGACCTTGATATCAGCCGCGCACAGCAGATTCTGGACCGCGACCACTACGGCCTGAAAAAGGTGAAGGACCGCATTCTGGAAACGCTGGCCGTGCGCAAGCTGGCACCGGACGTGAAGGCACAGATCATCTGCCTTGTAGGCCCTCCGGGCGTGGGCAAGACCAGTATTGCACGCTCCATCGCCGAAAGTCTGGGCCGCAAGTATGTGCGCATCAGCCTTGGCGGCGTGCGGGATGAAGCCGAGATCCGCGGCCACCGCCGCACCTACATCGGCGCGATGCCCGGCAAGATCATCACTGCCATGATCTCTGCCAAGAGCGCGAACCCCCTCATGCTGCTGGACGAGATCGACAAGCTGGCAGGCGACTTCCGCGGCGACCCGGCCGCAGCCCTGCTGGAAGCGCTGGACCCGGAGCAGAACAGCACCTTCAACGATCATTTCATCGATATCCCGTTCGATTTGAGCCATGTGCTCTTTATCACCACCGCCAACGATCTGGGCAGCATCCCCGGCCCCCTGCGTGACCGTATGGACGTGATCGAGCTGCCCAGCTACACCCGCGTGGAAAAATACAACATTGCCCGCAAGCACCTGCTGCCCAAGCAGCTCAAGGCCTGCGGCCTGACCGGCAAGGTCACGCTGAGCCAGAGCGCGCTGTATGGCATCATTGACGGCTACACCCGCGAGGCCGGTGTGCGCAATCTGGAACGCACCATCACCAGCGTGCTGCGCAAGTGCGCCCGCAAGATCGCCGCAGGCGAGGTGGAAAGCGTCTCCGTTACCGGCACCATGCTGGAACAGCTGCTTGGCCCCCGCTTCGTCAAGCCCGACTTCCTCAACCGCACCAACGCGGTGGGCATCGCCAACGGTCTGGCATGGACCAGCGTGGGCGGCGAGACCCTGCCCATCGAGGTGCAGGTGATGGACAACGGCAGCGGCAAGATCACCGTCACCGGTTCGCTGGGCGACGTGATGAAGGAGAGCGCTCAGCTGGCCGTTACGTGGGTGCGCGTGCACGCCGCCGAGTACGGCATCGACCCGGAAAAGCTCAAGAAGTGCGACCTGCACATCCACGCCCCGGAGGGCGCAGTGCCCAAGGATGGCCCTTCTGCCGGTGTCACCCTGACCACGGCGCTGGTGTCCTGCCTGTCCGGCATCCCGGTGCGCGGTGATGTTGCCATGACCGGCGAGATCACCCTGCACGGCAACGTGCTGCCCATCGGCGGCCTGCGGGAAAAGAGCATGGCGGCCTACCGCGAGGGCATGAAAACGGTGCTCATCCCCAAGGACAACGAACCCGACCTGTATGAGGTGGACGACGAGGTGAAGAAGAACCTCACCTTCCTGCCCATGCAGAGCCTGACGCAGGTGCTGAACGCGGCCCTGCTCAAGCCCAATGCCGCCAAGAGCGCTGCGGGCCGCACCCACACCAAGAAAAAGGCGGCAGACGCCGCCATTGTGCCGCCCACCGCAGAAAAGCCCCAGCCCGGCGCGGTGTGCTGAGAACAATAGAAACCCTCTCAGTCACGGCTTGCGCCGTGCCAGCTCCCCCGAAGGGGGGAGCTTAAGGGATGTTTTCCACCAGATGAAAGAGCTCCCCCTTCGGGGGAGCTGGCGAGGAACGAAGTGACGAGACTGAGAGGGTTTGACGTACCACAAGAAAGGAAAGCTCCATGAATTACAACAAAGCTGATTTCATTGCCAGCTACGGCATTTCCAGCCAGCTGCCCGAGAGCGACCGCCCGGAGCTGAGCTTTTCGGGGCGGTCCAACGTGGGCAAATCCAGCCTCATCAATAAGCTGTGCAGCCGCAAAAACCTTGCCCGCGTGTCCAGTACGCCGGGCAAAACGGCCACCATCAATTTCTATTCGGTGGACGACTGCTACTTTGTGGACCTGCCCGGCTACGGCTACGCCAAGGTGAGCAACGCCGACCGTGAGCGCTGGGACGACCTCATCAACAGCTACTTTGAAGCACCCCGCCACCACACCCTGCTGGTGCAGCTGCTGGACTGCCGCCACGCCCCCAGCGCCGACGATGAGCAGATGCTGCGCTACCTGCACTATCACCAGATCCCCTACGTGGTGGCCCTGACCAAGGCCGACAAGCTCAAAAAGAGCCAGCTGGCCAAGACGCTGGAAGACTTTGAGAACCTCTGCCGCCCCTATGGCTGCCAGAAGGTGGTGCTGACCAGCGGCGAGAACGGTTACGGCATCCCGGAGCTGCAGGCGGTGCTCAATGCCGCTGTGGCCGGGGAACAGGAAGCGGAGTAAACCATGGCCTACAACGAATTTGCCTATTTCTACGATGAATTCAACGGCGAGGCCGATTACGATGCCCTGTATGCCCACATCCATGCAAAGCTCAAGGAGCACGGCATCCACGACGGCATCCTTGCCGACCTTGGCTGCGGCACCGGTGAGCTGACGCTGATGCTCACGCAGGCGGGCTATGATATGATCGGCATTGACCAGTCCGAGGAGATGCTCTGCGTTGTGCGCGATAAGGCCGAACAGCTGGGCCTTTCCGGCAGGCTGCTGCTGCTCCGGCAGGACCTGCTCAAGCTGGATCTGTACGGCACCATCCGGGGCGCGGTGTCCACCTTTGACACCTTCAACCACATCCCGGACCTGGACACCGCCATTGCCAACGCGGGCTTTTTCATGGAGAAGGGCGGGGTGTTCCTCTTCGATATGAACACGCCCTACAAGCACCGGAACGTGCTGGGCGACAACGCGTTCACCTTTGAGGAAGAGGATGCCGCCTGTGTGTGGCGCAACCACTACGATGCCGCCAACCGCCGCGTGGAGATCACCGTGGACATCGACTACCACGAGACCGGCGAGCACTTCCACGAGCAGTTCTGCGAGTACACCTATGACCTTGACACCATCCGCACCGCGCTGGAAAAGCACGGCTTTGCGCTGGAAAGCGTCTGCGACGGCGAGACCTTCGGCCCGCTGACCGAGGACAGCCAGCGCTATTTCTTCTGCGCAGTCAAGCAGTATACACAATTGGAGGGATAACTTTATGGCAAATCTGATCCGCGGCCTGTCGGAGAACGGCGGGGTCGTGTTCTGCGGCGTGGATTCCACCCAGATCGTCCGCAAGGCCGAAAAGCTGCACACCACCAGCGCCACCTGCAGCGCGGCACTGGGCCGTCTGCTCACCGGCGCGGCCCTGATGGGCTCCATGCTCAAGGACGACCGTGACCAGATCACCCTGCGTGTGTCCGGCGGCGGCCCGGCGGGCGTGGTCATTGCCTGCACCGACGGAACCGGCAACGTGAAGGGCTGCATCGATCACCCCTTGGTGGAGCTGCCCGCAAAGCCGAACGGCCACCTGGATGTGGGCGGCGCTGTGGGCAAAGACGGTGTGCTCACCGTCATCCGGGATAACCGCCTGCAGAAGGAGCCGACGGTGGGGCAGGTGCCGCTGGTCTCCGGCGAGATCGCCGAAGACCTGACCGCCTACTACGCCTACAGCGAGCAGGTGCCCACCGTCATGGCGCTGGGCGTGCTGGTGGACAAAGACCTGTCCATCCTGTGCGCAGGCGGCTTTATGGTGCAGCTGCTGCCCGGTGCCACCGATGCGGAGATCGATCAGCTGGAAAAGAACATCGCGGCCATGCCGTCCGTCACCACCCTGCTGCACGAGGGCAAGACCCCCGAGGACATGATGCAGCTGGCGCTGGCGGGTTTTGCCCCCAACGTGCTGGACGAGCGCGATGTGCACTACCAGTGCGACTGCAGCGCCGAGCGCACCAAGGAGATGCTATTCAGCCTTGGCCGCAAGGAGCTGGTGAGGATGCGCGACGAGGACCCCGCCTGCGAGGTGGTGTGCCACTTCTGCCACAGCAAGTACCAGTACGACCTCAACGACCTACTTGCCGAGTACGACGCGCAGGCGGCGGAACGTGCCGCTGCAGAGCAGGGGACTTGACAAGCCGCTAAAAAACAACTATACTACAAATAGAAAAGGCGCTGTCCGCAATGGTCAGCTTCCCTTCGGCTAAGGAGTCAATAAGAATGACCGCTCAGGTTTGGGAGTCTGGGGCGGTCATTTCTTATTGTTATGGATCTCTTTGAAGATTGCCCATGCGATCTGAAATGTAATCCCAACTGTGCCGCCAACAATGACGAACAGCTGCAGAACCTCTTCCAACTTCATGATGCATCCCCCCTTCCGCGTTTGCGAACGGGGGAACAAACAATAAGCTTTTACGTCCCCCGGACGCTTGCCGGAGGGAAGCATGACCACCTGCGCTTGCAGACAGCACCTTAACGCCACCCTTTGGGGTGGTGTTTTTAGTTTAACATATTTTTTGGCGAATTACAACGGGAATCCTTTCACCCGCAGATGTCCGCTGCCACGGTGTAGGTGACGGTATAGTCCAGTACATTGCCGTTCACGGTGCAGTCCTCTTTGCGGGCGATGTGCTCCGCGTCCGGCCATGCGGCGTACAGCGCCTGCAGGCTCTGCAGCCGGGCCAGCGCGGCGGCCTGCGCTTCGGTGCGGTGCAGCGTTTCCGGCTGCTGCACATAGCGGCAGGTCTCCTCCACAGAGCAGGGCAGGGCAAGGCCCAGCAGCGGCACCTCTGGCTGGAAGTGCCGGAGGACCACTGCCGCATGTTCCGGCGCAGGCGCGGCGGGCAGGGAGAAGGTGTGCCCGAACGCTGTCACCCGGTATGCGCGGGTGCACGCGCCGGTGTACTGCTGCACCGTCTCTTCCAAGGGCACGGTGCGGGTGTCGCTCCACTCAAACTGCGCAACCACCGTTCCGGCGGCGGGCGCAAAGATCAGGGTGCCGTCCCGCTCGGCGCGGGCTGTGCCAATGAGGCCCTGCCCGGCCTCCACCTGCTGGCCCGGCTGCACCAGCATGGTGCCGCTGGTAAGGTTCGTGCGCAGAACAGTGCCGCCGCATTTTGCCCGGATGCCATGCAGCGTTCCGGCGGCAATGTCCGGTTTGGGCCTGGCCGCGACGGCTTCCACCACCAGCCGCCCTTTGGCAAAATTCAGGCTGGCCCAGGAGAACTCGCCGCTGTGCAAAAGGGCGTACTCTCCGGCGGTGAGCTTTGCCTCGGTCACAGCCGCACCGGGCTGCAGGCCCGCTTCCCGCAGGACGGCGCAGGCCCGCGCAGCCTGTCCGGTGGTGAGGGAAGAGGTGTCCGCATACCAGACGAACTGCTGTGCAAAGAGCAGCAGCGGCACAAACACCGCCAGCCCCGCCCAAAGCCCGGCCCGGCG
Source organism: Faecalibacterium faecis (assembly GCF_040096475.1). Lineage (NCBI taxonomy): Bacteria > Bacillati > Bacillota > Clostridia > Eubacteriales > Oscillospiraceae > Faecalibacterium > Faecalibacterium faecis. Next base: position 204,781 of record NZ_JBBMEP010000001.1, read on the forward strand.
CAGCAAGGGGCGCAGGCAGAAATACAGCCCCAGCTTCCGGCGGATGCGCAGCCGCACCCGGTGCTTGCGGGCCAGCGCGGCAAGGCGCGGGTACTGCCACGCGGCGCACCGCCCGCCAAACCCTCCCGGCAGGGCCGTTACCCCGTAGGGATGCAGCCCGGCCCGGGCGGCAGCGGTAAGCAGGGCTTCGGTGCTGCCATTGCATGCGGTGAACTCCACCGCGGCCCAAAGGCTTACCGGTTCCATGGGCACCTCCTAGTCATCCGCAAAGTCCGTGCGCACGAACCGCCCCCGCAGGGTCAGGCGGCTGGCGGTAAGGGTGACGATCTTCAGCCCGTCGCCGTAGATGGTCAACCGGCCATGGGGCATCTGCAGGCACAGCCGGTCGGGGCTGTAGGCCAGAATGCGGCAAAAGTGCTCCACCTCCATGCGGCCCCCGCTCAGGTAGACGGCAGGGGCGTGGTAAAAGCCCCGCGGCGGCTGACGGAACAGCAGGGCCAGCCAGCTTTGCAGCAAAAGCCGCTTTTTGCGCTTGGCACACATCCCATTCCCTCCCATCCCGCAGTTCTGCCCGCGGCGCGCTGCTACATATATATGGATGCGGAGGGCTGAGTTATGAATCGAAGCTGGAATTTCCGGCGGGGCGTGCTGCTGGCGCTGGCAGGGTACACGGCGTTTCTGGTGTTTGCCGCGCCGCAGCGCTGTGCCGATGCCCTGCAGGCGGGGCTGCGGCTGTGCGGCGGGCCGCTGCTGGTATCGCTGTTTCCGTTCCTCATCGTATCGGCGCTGGCGGCAGGCTGCGGGGCCGGGCAGTGGCTGGGCTTTGTGTTCCGGCCTGCGGCGCGGCTCATGGGCATCCGGGCAAAGGGTGCGGGCGGCGTGCTGCTCATTGGGGCCTTGGGGGGCTTTGCACCGGCGGCGGTGGCTGCGTCCGAAGCCGTGCGCACCGGTCAGCTCACCTCCCGGCAGGCCTCGGCGCTGCTGCCCGCCTGTGTGTGCAGCGGGCCGTCCTTTGTCATCCTCACGGTAGGGCAGCAGATGCTGGGCAGCCGCGCGGTGGGGGTGCGGCTGTTTGCGGCCCAGCTGCTGGCGGGATACCTCACGGCGGCGCTGCTGTGCCGGATGCAGGGCGGGGCCGGGCAGGCTCCACCCGCGCAGGGGGAAACCATTCAGCTGCCCGCACTGGACGCGGTGATCGCGCAGGCGGCAGTGACCTACCTGAAGCTCTGCGGCTTTGTGCTGTACTTCCGGCTGCTGGCGGCAGGGTGCGGGGCATTGCTGCCACAGCCGTGGGCGGCGCTGCCCGCCATGCTGCTGGAAGTGTGTTCCGGCTGCGATCAGGCCGCCCGCACCGGGCTGTGGGCCAGCACGCTGTGCTGTGCGGCGCTCAGTGTGCAGGGGGTGTCGGTGCTTTTGCAGGTGCGCACCATCTGCCCGGCCGAGATCTCGCTGCGGCCTTTGCTGGCAGCGCGGGCGGTGCATCTGCCGCTTTCGGTGGCGCTGTTCTGGCTGGGCAGCACCGTGCCGGTGCAGGCTGTGCAGACCTTTACCACCCTGACCGAACGGGTGGTGGTGCTGCGCCGTGTCCCGCTGGACTGCGCCCTGCTGGCCTTTGCCGTGTGCTGCATCACGGTGGAGGAGTTGGCGAGGAGCTAAGGTATGGGCTGGGCTGTGGGCTGGGAGTTTCTCCAGCGAATGTCCGGGAAGTGGGGCCCCGTGCGTAAGCACAGGGGCGGAACCGTGGGTTCTGCAACTGAAACGACCGCCGCCAATGGCGGAAACAGGGAGTTGCAGTTGGGGCCGCGGCCAGCGAGACGCAAGCGAATGCGACGCGGCTGCTGGGTGCCGCAACCCGTTGCTGTTCGCGGAGAAAGCTGCCAGCACGCAGCCTGCGGTTTCAGGGAACTTTATCAGGTGCTACTGTAGGAGCGTTATCTGAGTAAGTGACTGATTTTTGACGAATGAGCGTGCAAAAAGACACTTTGTCAAGCTGATAAACTGACAACAGCGTGGCAAACAGAGTCACTTTGTCAGCAAGGGTCACTTTGTCAAATTGACAAACAGACAATTATAAACATAGATGCGTTATAATTTCGCCACTTTGTCACTTGTTTCTCCACGGTAGGGCATGGCAGTGAACCAACTACGTACGTTGCCGCCCTGATTGATCTGGTGCTTTGCGATCTCACCGGATTTTACAAGCTCACTGTACACACGGTTGTATGTACTGTCGCTGCACCCGATCTCCCGCAGGACGGCGGCGCGCAGCTCGTTGCTGGGCATCGACCCAAGGCGGCTCTCGGACAGAACGTTCAGGATGGCGCTGCGGGTGTCCTGCCGGGTTTCCGCCGTGCGCACCCGCCGCTCCTCAATGAAGTCGGCATCCTTCTTGTCGGTGTAGCCGTCAAACACGGCCCGTGCAGTCTTTACGCCCTCCACCTCCACATCGTCGATGTGCAGCAGCACCGTCTGCTGGGGGCGGGCGTAGCTGTTTTTCTCGTGGCTGAGATAAATTTTGCCGTCGTTCTTGGCGCGGCCCATCATCAGCACGCTGCGGGCCATGTCCCAGATATCCGAGCTGTCGGCCAGACGTGCGCGGCCGGAAACGCCCTGCTTTTTGTTGGAGTGCATCACGATGAGCACCGCGCAGCCCTGCTTTGCGGCAATGGCGCGCAGCGGCAGCAGGGCACTGCGCATCTGGTTGCGGCTTGCCATCTCCACATCGGCGGGCAGAAAGCTCTGCAGCGGGTCCACGATGAGCAGCAGCGGCCCGGCCTTGGCGGCAAAATCCGCCAGTGCCTGATCCTTGAGGGTAAGGGGCTGGCCGGTCTTGCCAAAGTAGTCGTCGGCGGTCAGCACCAGCACCCGGTTCATGTCGGCCCCGGCCGCCAGCAGACGGGCCTTGAGCACCTTGCCGGGGTCGTCCTCGCCCGCAAGCAGCAGCACCTTGCCGGTCTGCTGCGGCGGCAGCGGAAAAAAGCCGGAGGTCTTGCCCGCCGTCACATAGGCAATGAGCTGTGCCTGCCAGATGCCCTTGCCGGTGCCGCCGTCGGCACCCAGCAGCGACACTTCGCCCAGCGGCAGCAGCTGCGGCACCAGCCACGCCACGCTCTGCATGGGCACATCGGCCAGCAGGCCGGGCTGCGCCGCGCTGCCCTCCAGCGCAAGCTTGCGCTGCTTTGCGTCCGCGTTCACGGCTGCCATAAAGGCTGCGGGGTCGGCCTGCCACGCCTGCTTGCAGGTGTTGAGCCATTGATCGATCTTGTAATTGACGGCGGGCAGCTGCATGTTGCAGGCTGCGCCGCGCACGTCGTCCAGCAGGTCTTCCCGTGCATCCGGGTCGGTCTGGTGGAACATTACCGCAAAGGTCAGGCGGCTGAACAGCTGCTGCTCGGTCCTGCAGGCGTCCAGCATGTTCAGAAAGTCTGTGCGGTCCTGAATGGATACTCCCAAAATACATTTCTCCTTTCGCTGTGGTTTATAACTGGAAGCAAAACCAAATGTTGTTGCTATAAGTATAACTCTGAAAAAACAACGTGTCAACAAATAGTTTTTGCGCAAAAAGCCACAGCTTCCGGGGTGAAAATGCACAGGAAAATGGGGAAAGAAAAAGAGAAGGCGGGCACCTTCTCTTGACAAAACGGCAAAAAATAACTATACTACAAATAGAAAAGGTGCTGTCCGCAATGGTCAGTTTCCTACCTTTACAATCAAGATTGACTGCACGGAGTTGGAAGGCTGTGGCAGTCAATCTTTTTTGTTGTCATCACATTTGCGCTGAGAAAACTTCTCCAAGACCTCAACGGTCAGGCGAACTGCATCAAGGATCAGACTCAACAGCATGAGAATGACCGTGAGCAGAGTGAAAAGCTCCATCAGGCTCATTGATATCCCTCCCTTCGCCTTCAAGGCTCCGGGCAGGGTACTTCCAAAAAAGTTTCCTCCCGGAACCTCTGCTTCATTCCATGTAGAAAGAGCAGCGATACAGGGCAGGAAGCATGACCACCTGCGCTTGCAGACAGCACCTAATCACCGCCTTTTCAGGCGGCATTTTTAGTTTAACATACTTTCTGACGAAATACAATAAGAACCCAATGCAAAAGGCCGCTGCACGGTTCACATGCAGCGGCCTTTCCGTATTCAGCGGCGGTTTACTGGATGCCGGTCACAGGGTAGTCCTGATCCTCAACGGCCTTCTTCAGCACGTCGTCGGCGACCTCGGCGTTCAGGGTGACGATGGCGGTGCCGGCCTCGTGGCTCACCACGGCCTCGTCCACCTCGGGCAGGGCTTCCAGAGCCTTCTTCACGCGGGCTTCGCAGTGGCCGCACATCATGCCTTCCACCTTCAGGGTCTTTTTCATAGCAGTGTCCTCCTTGGTACTCTCTTTATTTGCAACCGCTGCGGGCTGTGCGGAGACAGCGGGCAGGGAAGCAGCATTTTTTGCCGCACGATCGTGCTTTGTGCTGTGCACGTCGAACAGGTTCAGGCGCAGGGCGTTGCTTACCACGCAGAAGCTGGAAAGGCTCATGGCAGCAGCACCGAACATGGGGTTCAGCGTCAGGCCGAAGGGGATGAACACGCCTGCGGCCAGCGGGATGCCGATGATGTTGTAGATGAACGCCCAGAACAGGTTTTCGTGGATGTTGCGCAGGGCAGCGCGGCTCAGGCGGATGGCGGCGGGCACGTCCGACAGCTTGGAGTTCATCAGCACCACGTCCGCCGCGTCGATGGCAACGTCGGTGCCTGCGCCGATGGCGATGCCGGTGTCGGCACGGGTCAGGGCCGGGGCATCGTTGATGCCGTCGCCCACCATGGCCACCTTGCCGGATGCCTGCAGCTGGCGGATGACCGCTTCCTTGCCGTCGGGCAGCACGCCTGCGATCACCTCGTCCACGCCTGCCTGCCTGCCAATGGCAGCAGCGGTGCGCTGGTTGTCACCGGTGAGCATGACCACGCGGATGCCCATGGCCTGCAGCTCCCGGATGGCCTGCGGGCTGTCCTCCTTGATGGTATCGGCCACCGCGATGATGCCCAGCAGGCGGCCTGCTCCGCCGAAGAACAGGGGCGTTTTGCCCTGTGCGGAAAGGGCTGCGGCCTTCTCCTGCAGCTGTGCGGGCACGGTGACTTTGGTGCCGATAAAGGACGCATTGCCGCCAAAGATCTCCACGCCGTCCAGCTTTGCGGCCAGACCGTTGCCCGGCAGGGCGGCAAAGCCGGATACCTCGGGGGCGGTGAGCTTCTGCGCGTCGGTGCAGGCCAGCACGGCCTTTGCCAGCGGGTGCTCGCTCTTGCGCTCCAGTGCGGCGGCAAGGGTGAGCAGCTCCGTCTCGGAAACGCCCTCGGCGGGCAGAATGTCGGTCACTTTTGGTTCACCGCTGGTGATGGTGCCGGTCTTATCCAGCGCCACGATCTGGGTGCGGCCTGCAGCTTCCAGCGAAGCGGCGGTCTTGAACAGGATGCCGTTCTTTGCACCCAGACCGTTGCCCACCATGATGGCCACCGGCGTTGCCAGACCCAGCGCACAGGGGCAGCTGATGACCAGCACGGAGATGCCGCGGGCCAGTGCATAGCCCAGCTCCCGGCCCAGCAGCAGCCATACGATGGTGGTGACCACCGCGATGGTAATGACCGCAGGCACGAAGAAACCGGACACCGTATCGGCGATTTTTGCAATGGGAGCCTTGGTGGCGGCGGCATCGCTGACCATCCGGATGATCTGGGCAAGGGTGGTGTCCTCGCCCACGCGGGTGGCCCGGCACTGCAGGAAACCGGACTGGTTGGTGGTGGCAGCGCTCACCTTATCGCCCGCAGCCTTGTCCACGGGGATGCTCTCGCCGGTCAGGGCGCTCTCGTTCACGGCGCTGGTGCCTTCCAGCACGATGCCGTCCACGGGGATGTTCTCGCCCGGGCGCACCACAAAAATATCCCCCTTCTGCACCTGCTCGATGGGCACGGTCACTTCGGCACCGTCCCGCAGCAGGGTGGCGGTCTTGGGGGCAAGCTTCATCAGGCTCTTGAGCGCGTCGGTGGTCTTGCCCTTGGAGCGGGCCTCCAGCATCTTGCCCACCGTGATGAGGGTCAAGATCATGGCAGCGGACTCGAAGTAGAACTCCATCATATAATGCATGACCAGCTCGCTGTTGCCGTCCACCTGCGCGCGGGTCATGGCGAACAGGGCGTAGGTGCTCCACACAAAGCTTGCCATGGAACCCATGGCCACCAGCGTGTCCATGTTGGGCGAGCCGTGGAGGAGGCCCTTGAAGCCGTTGATGAAGAACTTCTGGTTGATGACCATGACGATGCCCGCCAGCAGCAGCTGCACAAGGCCCATGGCGATGTGGTTGCCGTCGAACCAGCGGGGCAGGGGCCAGCCCCACATCATGTGGCCCATGGAGAAGTACATCAGCACCAGCAGAAAGCCCAGCGACGCAATGAGCCGCCGCTTGAGCTTGGGGGTCTCGTGGTCGGCCAGCGCGTCAAGGTCGGCGCTGGTGGCGCTGGCAGCCGCCGCGCCCGCACGCTTGGGGCTGGCACCGTAACCGGCATCCTGCACGGCCTTGATGATCTCGGCAGAGCTGGCGGTGCCCTCCACGCCCATGGAGTTGGTCAGCAGGCTCACCGAACAGCTGGCAACGCCGGGCACCTTGCTCACGGCCTTCTCCACCCGGGCGGAGCAGGCTGCGCAGCTCATGCCGGTAACGTTGTATTGTTCCATAAAATATCACTCCTACGTTGAGTATGCACAGGAAAGAGCTTCTTATTTCATGAGCTTGGGCAGCAGATTCACCAGCTCGTCCAGCTTTGCCTCGCTGCCCGCGCGCAGGTCGTCCGCCACGCAGGTGGAGATGTGCTGTGCCAGCAGCTCTTTGGAAAAGCTGTTCAGCGCCGAGTTCGCCGCCGCCACCTGCACAAGAATGTCCACGCAGTAGGCATCCTTTTCCAGCATGCCGCGGATGCCGCGCACCTGCCCCTCGATGCGGCTGAGCCGGTTCAGCAGGGCCTTGTGTTCCTCCGGGGTGCGGTCCTTGTGGCGGCAGCAGGAGGGGGTGACGCTTTCGGTGGGCACAGCGGATGCGTCAACGGCCGGAGCCGTGGCAGCTTCGGGCTGGGCGGGCGTGCCGCAACAGCAGCAGGGCTTTTTCTCGTTGTCCATAAAATATCTCCTTTACCCATAGGGGGTATACTTCTTACAGCATGAGTATAGCACAGCAAACCCGATAAATCAAGTAGGGAATTGAAAAATACAAACAAAAAGAGGGAAGGCACTGCAAATGCCTTCCCTCTATCAAATATCTTTTACTTCTCCAGAATCCGCGGCACAAACAGGCCCAGCATCTTGCCCCACCAGTACCACTCGTGGGAGACATCGCCGCCCCAGACCTCGAGGTGGGCGGGCAGGCCCTGTGCGGCCAGCACATCGGCCAGCGCCTGCGTGTCGGCTTTGGCATCGTCCTCGTAGGCACCCTGACCGGCGCAGAGCATCAGGCTGTTCTCCTCGGCCTTGGCCAGAGCCAGCTTGTCGGCGATGCCGTTCTCGGCCAGATACTGCAGGGGAGAGCAGCGCAGCACCAGATCGTCGGCTTCACTGCCCCAGAAGCGGGCCAGATCGTAGATGCCGGAAAGGCCGATGGCACCGGCAAAGAGCTTGGGACGGCGCAGGCGGCAGTTGACGGCGTGCACAGCGCCAAGGTCGATGCCCACACACCACAGCTTGGCATCCTTTGCGGCACCGTTCAGGGCCAGCACCCGGGGAGCCAGCTCGGCGGTAAGGTAGACGAAGTACTTTTCCTCCATCTCGGCGCGGCGGCGCACCGGGATGTCGCCGTTCAGTACGGCCTCGCCGTCAATGCTGTCGGCGCAGAACAGCTGCACCTTGCCCTCGTTCAGCAGCGGGGCAATGGCATCGGGCATACCGTTGTTCTCCCAATCATAAAAGCGGCCGCCGCGGGCAGGCAGGGCCAGCACCGGCACACCGGCGCTGCCGTATACCTTGAATTCCATCTCGCGGTTCAGCACGCTGCTCCACTCTTTGTAATAGGTACCCTGGATCATAAATCAAGCACTCCTTGTTTCTATATTCACCGGCCCGGGCGTAGTCGCTGCACGTCGGTGCCGGTCGTTAGCGATCAAAAGAAAGCTTTCTCTGGAAATATCACACGAACTGGTTGCGCTGGGCATCGTACTCGTAGCCCACGGCTTTGAGCTTTGCGCACAGATCTGCCTTGTCGGCATCCATGTCTTCGCACAGAGCATCGAGGTTTTTGTAAAAATCACGCAGCTTCAGGTTCACCACGCTCAGCAGCATGATGGGATCGTTGGGCAGAGCCATGTGTTTTGCCTCCTTACAGCAACAAAAAAAGCCGGCCACTCGACAAAGTGACCGGCCACATACACCAAATTAGACAGCGCGGGTAACTTTGCCAGCGCGCAGGCAACGGGAGCATGCGTAGACGTACTTGGGAGAACCCTCAACGACCGCCTTGACACGACGGACATTCGGCTTCCAGGTACGGTTGGAACGACGATGAGAGTGAGAAACCTTGATACCAAAGGCAACACCCTTGCCGCAGCATTCACATTTAGCCATGGTACTTGCACCTCCTGCAGTGAAGTAAGGAATCAAAATAATCAGCTTGACTATTGTAGCAGATTACCGGGCAAAATGCAAGCCTTTTTTCAAAAAATATTGCGGTTTTTTGGAAAACTGCCCCGATGCACTCAGATGCTGTTTTTTGTTACGACCCCTTGTGTGAAAATGTGATTTGGAGCAGCCCGCAGGCTGCGACAAATCACGAATTAAAAATAAAATTCCGCTGAAATGATCAGAGCGAAGCGGAGATCATTTTAAATCGTCTGGACACCCCTTGTCTAAAACCTCAAAAAATAGTATTATATATGGTATACTGAAAAAAGGCAGGAATATCGAATGACCTCTCAGGGCATCTATTATCTCATCCGCGCGCTGGTGGCGCTGGTGGCCATCCCCTTCCACGAGTGCGGCCACGCGCTGGCGGCATGGCTGCTGGGCGACGACACCGCAAAGCGGCAGGGGCGGCTTTCGCTGAATCCCTTTGCCCACTTTGACCTGCTGGGCACGCTGTGCATGGTGTTTGCGGGCGTGGGCTGGGCAAAGCCCGTCTCCACCGACCCCCGCAATTTCAAAAACCCCAAGTGGGGCATGGCCCTCACCGCGCTGGCTGGCCCTGCGGCAAACATCCTCCTTGCCTATGTGGGCATGGTGGTGTGGAAGCTCATGTACTACTGGGCACCGGTGAACGATGCCGCCATCTACATTGCCATGTTCCTGCAGTACCTTGTGCTGATGAACGTGAGCCTTGCCGTGTTCAACTTGATCCCGGTGCCGCCGCTGGACGGCAGCCGCATCCTGCTGGTGGTGCTGCCCCGGCGCATCTACTTTGGCCTGATGAAGTACGAGCGCTATATCATGATCGCCCTGCTGGCGGCAGTGTGGTTCGGCGCACTGGATACGCCGCTGTACTACCTGAACAACATCGTGTGGGAGCTGCTGGGCAAGGGCACCGGCTACATTGATAAGATCGCGTATTCCATCTACTATGCCGGCCTTGGGACGGTGGTGTGAGCGTGGCAGAAGAACTGACCTTCCATCTGGAAGATTTTGACGGCCCGCTGGAATTATTGCTGGCGCTTGTGGCCAAACATAAGATGGACCTGCACAACATCCCCATTCTGGAGCTGATCGACCAGTACACCGCCACGGTGGCGCGGGCCGACCCGGACCCGGAAGCCGCCAGCGCCTTCATCGAGATGGCCGCGCGGCTGGTGGAGATGAAAAGCTACCTGCTTTTGCCCCGCAGCGAAGAGGGCGAGCGCATGAAGCAGGAGTTCACCGGCCAGCTGATCGAGTACGACCAGTGCCGCCGCATGGCTGCGCTTTTGCGCCAAAAGGCCGAAGCTGCGCCGGTTTTTGTGCGTCCGCCCATGGAGATGGAATTCGATAACACCTACGACCTGCACCATGCGCCGCAGGTGCTGGCGGATTACTGGGCCGTTCTTTCCGGCCGCACCAAGCTGCGCCGGGAGCCTACCCAGCAGCAGTTCGAGCCGCTGGTCACAGCGCCCATGGTGTCGGTGACGAGCCGGGTGGTGTACATTCTGCGGCACCTGATCAGCGGCACAGCGGCAAAAATGAGCCAGCTGTTCAGCCGCCAGCAGACCCGCAGCACCAACGTGGCCACCTTTCTGGCCTTGCTGGAGCTGGTGCGCGGTGGCCGTGTAAAGCTGGACGACGAGGGCCGGCTGACCATGCAGCGGGGCCGCATCCAACGTGATAAGGAGAAGGAATGAACCAGAAACAGATCCGTGCAGCCGTGGAAGCCATGCTGTTTGCCAGCGGCGACCCCATTGGTGCCGACAAGCTGGCCCAGGCGGTGCAGCTGCCGCAGCTCAGCGTGGAAGCCGCGCTGGAAGCCCTGCGGGAGCGCTACGCCCGGGAGGACAGCGGCCTGTGCCTGCTGCACCTGAACACCCGCTGGCAGCTTGCCACCAAGACCGAGTGGGCCGACTGCATCCGCCGCCTGCTGGACAGCCGCCGCGCAGTGCCCCTTGGCCCCGCCGCCATGGAGACCCTGACCGTGATCGCCTACAACCAGCCGGTGTCCCGCGCCTTCATCGAGCAGGTGCGCGGCGTGGATTCCTCGTCCAGCGTGTCGGGCCTGCTGGAAAAGGGCCTCATTGAGGAAGCCGGACGCCTTGACCTGCCGGGCAGGCCGGTGAGCTTCCGCACCACCGACACCTTTTTGCGGGTGTTCGGCCTTTCTTCTCTGGCCGACCTGCCGCCGGTGCACGGACAGGAAACGGAAACGAACGCATCACCGACAGAAAGTGAGGGGTAACGCATGGGAGCATTCCTCGCCGCGCTGGGCGCAGTGCTGCTGTTCATCCTCCGGGTGATCGGCATTCTGCTGCTGGTGGTGCTGATCTTACTGGTGCTGTTGCTGCTGTGTCCCTTCTGCGCAGACCTGTGCTGGGAGCACGGCGTGCTCACCGTAAAGGCCGGTGCGCTGGGCATCACCTTCCCGGTGTTCCAGTACCCGAAGCCGGAGCCGCCGCCCGCACCGGAAAACCCGGAGCCGCCCAGGGGCTTTGGCAAGGTCAAGGCAAAGTTTGCCGCATGGCGGGCCGAGCGCAAGCGGAAAAAGGCAGAGGAGAAAGCCCGCAAAAAGGCCGCCGCCGCTGCCGCCAAGGCAAACAAGCCCGCCCAGCCGCGCAAAAAGGCAAAGATCACGCTGGAGGTCATCTGCACCATGCTCAAAGGTGCGGGCACTTTGACCAAGGCTGTGTTCGGTGCGCTGCGCATCACAAAAATACAGGTGCGCCTTGGTGTGCGCGGGGAGGACCCCGCCGCCGCTGCCCGCAGCTACGGCAAGCTGCAGGCGTGGCTGTACCCGGTGCTGGGCGTGCTGGACCGCTTTCTCTGGCTGCAGTTCGATGAGCTGCGCATCCTGCCGGACTTTGGCAGCGGGCAGCCCACCGTGGAGGACCGGGTGTCCTGCCGGGTGAGCGCACAGGCACTGTTCATCGTCCTTGCGGCGGTGCGGGTGCTGTACGAGTTCTGGCGCAAAAAAGTATTGGACATCTTCCTATAATGTGGTACACTATACGTGTATCCGGATCTGCAGACAACGGGCCTTTGCCCGAATCAAACCGATAAAGGAGAGCTGTTTTATGGCTGAGCATCCCATTCAGGGCCTGATGAACGTTACCATGGAGAAGATCCACCAGATGGTGGACTCCAATACCATCATTGGCAAGCCCATCATCACCGAGGACGGCACCACCATCCTGCCGGTTTCCAAGGTGAGCTTTGGCTTTGCCTCCGGCGGCACCGACTTTGACGGCAAGAACGCCGCCAACAAGGACCTGTTCGGCGGCGGCTCCGGTGCGGGTGTGAACATCCAGCCGGTGGCCTTCCTCGTGGTAAAGGACGGCTGCGTGCGCACCATCCAGCTGTCGGACAACGCCGACACCATCAACCGTGCCCTGACCATGCTGCCGGAGCTGGTGGACAAGGTTGCCGCCCTCATCAAGAAGGACGAAAAGAAGGAAGAGCCTGCTGCTCCTGCGGAGCAGTAAGTGGAGGGCTTGGCACCGGACACTCCGTCCCGCCTGCGCTCGCCAGACCACCAGCGAAAGAAGCCCTCGCACTTCCCGATGGGCTTTTCTGTCGATTTTAGTCGCAGCCTGCACTTTAGACATGGCTTCGCGCATCTTGCCGGAGTATCCGGTGCCGATCCCGGCAGGACGGCAGGGAGTTTCTCCAGCGAATGTCCTGGGGGTGGGGCCCCGGCGCGCAAGCGTTGGGGCGGGACTGGAGCCCTGCAACGGCAACGACCGCCGCCAGCGGCGGAAACAGGGAGTTGCCGTTGGGGCCGCGGCCAGCAAGACGCAAGCGATAGCGAAGCGGCTGCTGGGTGCCGCAACCCGTCGCTGTTCGCGGAGAAAGCTCCCTGCTGGCCTGCTAACTACTATCGCCGTAACTGTGAGCTTCCAACTCACAGTTTTGATACAGGCGCACCCGCACCCCAAAGCAGGGGAGAGGTGCGCGTTTTGAGCGCCGGGAGGCGCACAAGGAGTTTAATTATGGCAGAAGAACGTATTCAAAAGATCATGGCTGAACAGGGTCTGTGCTCCCGCCGTGCGGCAGAACAGATCATTGCCGAAGGCCGCGTGAAGGTCAACGGCCACCCCGTCAAGGTGGGCGACAAGATGGACCCCAACCGCGACGTGCTGCACGTGGACGACGAGCGCATCTATATCCGCAAGGATCAGCAGATGTACTATCTGGCCCTGTACAAGCCCCGCGGCTATGTGACCACCGCCAGCGACGAGCTGGGCCGCAAGACCGTGATGGAGCTGGTGAGCGATATCCCCGCCCGCCTGTACCCGGTGGGCCGTCTGGATAAGGACAGCGAGGGCCTGCTGCTCATGACCAACGACGGCGCGTTTGCGCAGGCCGTCACCCATCCGTCGGGCGGCATCTCCAAACTGTACCGCGTCACCGTGCAGCCCCGCGCCGATGAAAGCCAGATCCTGAAGCTGAGCAGCGGCGTTGTGCTGGACGACGGCACCAAGACCATGCCCTGCGCCATCAATGTTGTCACCGACGAGCCGGGCCGCACCGTGATGGAAATGACCCTAAAAGAGGGCAAGAACCGCGAGATCCGCCGCATGTGCGAGACCGTGGGCCTTGAGGTGGTGCGCCTGAAGCGCAATGCCGAGGGCGTGGTAAAGCTGGGAATGCTCAAGCCCGGCACCTACCGTGAGCTGACCAAGGCAGAGATCAACGGTCTGCGTGCCGCTGCCGCCAAGGGCCGCGCCCAGACCCGCAGCGCCGCGGTGCAGTCCAAGGCTGCCGCGCGCCGCCCCCGCGGCCCGGTGGGCAAGGGTACTGCCCCCAAAAAGCGGAAGTAAGCCTATATACCTATATAAACGAAAAGAAAGCACCTGTACAGCGGGTGCTTTCTTTATTGTAAAATGTTATTTTTTATGATATCATAAAGATGCCGCCCGAAAAGGCGGTGATTCGGTGCTATCTGCAAGCGTAGGTGGTCATGCTTCCCTCCGGCAAGCGTCCGGGGGACGTAAAAGCTTATTGTTTGTTCCCCCGTTCGCAAACGCAGAAGGGGGGATGCATCATGGTGTTGAACGATGTTCTGCAGCTGTTCGTCATTGTTGGCGGTACAGTTGGAATTACATTTCAGATCGCATGGGCAATCTTCAAAGAGATCCATAACAATAAGAAATGACCGCCCCAGTCTCCAAACGGTGAGCGGTCATTCTTCTTATTGACCAATTAGCCGGAGGAAGCTGACCATTGCGGACAGCACCTTCTCTATTTGTAGTATAGTTTCTTTTTGCTGGTTTGTCAAGAGATGCTTCTCGGCTGCTATGCAAGGCATTTTTATATAAGTGAATAACTGTCAGCTCTTCACCTTTCAGGTGAGAAAAATTGCACCCTGCCGCAAATACACTGAAAACGGACGCATCTGCAACGAAAATTGCGGTACGACCCTGCGGCAGGACGGGCTGTGCACGCGGGAAAGACAAAGAATACTTTTGACAACAAAAGTTCATCTCACTGAAGCGCCCCTGTTCTTCGACCAAATTTGTGCTATAATACAAAAGCAACGCTTCGCCCGGCCCCGCAAAGGGCAGGGCAGAGCAGAACGGAAAACAAGGAGTTTGGAATCATGGAAAGAGAAAAACTGAAGTCCCGGCTGGGCTTCATTCTGCTTTCAGCGGGCTGTGCCATCGGCATTGGCAACGTGTGGAAGTTCCCTTATATTGCCGGTCAGGGCGGCGGCGGCGCGTTCGTGCTGTTCTACCTGATCTTCCTCATCATTCTGGGCCTGCCCATCATGACCATGGAGTTTGCAGTGGGCCGCGCTTCCCGCAAAAGCCCGGTGCGTGCCTATCAGGCACTGGAAAAGCCGGGCCAGAAGTGGCACATCCACGGCTACCTCACCCTCATTGGATGCTATCTGCTCATGATGTTCTACACCACCGTGGCAGGCTGGATGCTGCACTATTTCTACATGACCGCCACCGGTAAGCTGGCAGGCCTGAACGCCGATCAGGTGGCTGGCAAGTTTACCGAAATGCTGGCAGACCCCGGCGTGATGACCTTCTGGATGGTGTTCGTGGTGGCACTGGGCATCTTTGTATGCGCCAAGGGCCTGCAGAACGGCCTTGAGCGCGTGACCAAGGTCATGATGATCGCCCTGCTGGTGATCATGGTGGTGCTGGCCGTCAACAGCCTGTTCATGCCCGGCGCAAAGGAAGGCCTGAGCTTTTTCCTCGTGCCCGACTTCGGGCGCATGAAAGAGGTGGGCGTGGTCAACACGCTGGTGTCCGCCATGAATCAGGCCTTCTTCACCCTGAGCCTTGGCATTGGCGCAATGTCCATCTTTGGCAGCTACATCGGCAAGGAGCACTCCCTGCTGGGCGAGTCCGCCCGCATCGTGGTGCTGGATACCTTCGTGGCCATCACCGCCGGTCTCATCATCTTCCCGGCCTGCTTCACCTACGGTGTGGACCAGACCAGCGGCCCCAGCCTGATCTTCATTACCCTGCCCAACATCTTTGCCAACATGGCCATGGGCCGGTTGTGGGGCTCCCTGTTCTTCCTGTTCATGGCCTTTGCAGCGCTTTCCACCGTGCTGGCCGTGTTCGAGAACATCATCTGCTGCGGCATGGAGCTGACCGGCTGCAGCCGCAAGAAGTCCAGTCTGGTGAACTTCGTGCTCATCACTCTGCTTTCGCTGCCCTGCGTGCTGGGCTACAACGTGTGGGCATGGGACGGCTTTGCCGTGTTCGGCGGCGCTGTGCTGGATTTGGAGGACTTCCTCGTGAGCAACCTGTTCCTGCCGCTGGGCAGCTTGGTGTATCTGCTGTTCTGCGTTACCAAGTACGGCTGGGGCTGGGACAACTATAAAAAGGAAGTCAACACCGGCAAGGGCCTCAAGATGCACGACTGGATGCGCGGTTACCTGACCTGCGTGCTGCCGGTGATCGTGCTGTTCATCTTTGCTTTTGGTATCTACGATAAATTTTTTGCGTAAATAAAACACTCCTTCCGTCATGGCGTCAGCCGTGACGGAAGGAGTTCCCGGCTCCTCTTATTCCATCAATAAGAGGGGCCTTTTGCGGCAGAAAGGAACCTTCCATGCATATCCTGATCTGTGACGACGATGCGGCGTTCGGCGCGCGCATGGCAGAATATGTCACCGTCTACTTTACCGCCCGCAGTGTGCAGGTGCACACCGCCGTCTGCACCAGCGCAGCCGAGGTGCTTGCAACGCCGGGGCTGGAGCTGTATCAGCTGGCGTTTCTGGACGTGGACATGCCCGGTGCAAACGGCATGGTGCTGGGCCGTCAGCTCAAGCAGAAGTGCCCCGGCCTGATGCTGGTGTATGTTTCGGCCTATCTGGAATTTGCGCTGGAAGGCTACACGGTGAACGCCTACCGCTACCTGCTCAAGCGGGACATTGCGCGCACCCTGCCCAAGTGTCTGGACGACCTGCTTGCCGCCCTGACCGACCAGCGCAAGACCCTGACGGTGCACCACAACCGCACCGAAACGGAAATTCCGCTGGATCAGATCTATTATCTGGAAAGCGACCTGCGCCAGATCAACGTCTACGGCGACATTGCCCGCCGGCCCATCTGCACCTACTACGGCAAGATCGCCGACCTGCCGCCCATGCTCTACGAGAACGGCTTTTTGCAGGTGAGCCGCAGCGATGTGGTGAACATGAAATATGTGCGCAGCATCCGCAGCTACCGCGCCCTGCTGAAAAACGGGGTGGAGCTGAGCGTGAGCCGCGCAGGCTATGCGGCCATCCAGAACGCATATCTGGAATGGAAGGGGCAGTATGTGGATGAGTGATGCATTTGCGGAAATGATGCTGGGGCATCTGGTGTGTCTGGTCCAGGGGAACGCCTTTATTCTGGTGGAGTGGGCCTATCTGGGCAGGGGAAAACTGCGCTGGCCGGTTCTGTGGGCAGAGCTGCTGTGTATGGGGCAGCTGGGCCTGTCACTCGCAACAGGAATGTCATTTTTCAATGTGCAGAGCGTCCTGCTCAATGTGCTGTACCTTTTTGTTACGGCGCAGCTGTTTGGCGGAACCTTTGCCGATAAG
This sequence comes from Faecalibacterium faecis, assembly GCF_040096475.1. Taxonomy (NCBI): domain Bacteria; kingdom Bacillati; phylum Bacillota; class Clostridia; order Eubacteriales; family Oscillospiraceae; genus Faecalibacterium; species Faecalibacterium faecis. The sequence continues at coordinate 221,464 of NZ_JBBMEP010000001.1, forward strand.
CTCACCGCCTGCCTGATCAACGGCACCATGTGCCTGCTGGTGGAGAACACGGTCAACTATACCTACTCCTGGTTCACAGGAGTGCGCACCGGCGAAGCATGGCAGCACCCCGGCTGCCTGATCGCGCTGTGCGCCGCGAACCTTATCGTGGGTGCAGCAGTTGCGCATTCCCTGTACAGCTGGAACCAGAAGTGTGCTCTGCAGCCGCTGCAGGCGCTGGTGATGTCCTTTTTCCCCGGGGTGGCTGTGGTGCTGAACATCGTGCTGATGGTCACAGGGACCCAGCAGCCCGCTACCCGGATGACCATGCTGCTCACCTTTGGCATGAGCGTGGCGGTGCTGGTGCATATCGCCATCGTGCAGATGTTCAACGATCAGGTGGTGCAGCGGCAGAACTCCCGCTACCGTGCTCAGCTGGAACAGCAGCGTGCCGAAGCCCTGCTGGATTCCTACACGGAACAGCGCCGCCTGACCCACGAGTTCACCAACCACATGACAGCCCTTACCGCCCTGCTGGATCAGGGAGATCTGAAAGGCGCACAGGCCTACATTGCCAGCGTGAGCAAAACGGTGGCGGCGGGCACCACCATCATGGATACCCACAACCCGCTGCTGGATTCCATTCTGAGCAAAAAATACGAAGAAGCGGCAAAAGTTGGCGTGAACATTTACTTTGACCTGTGCGATCTCAAGCGGATGCCCTTCGACAGCATGGATATGGTCATCGTGCTCTCCAACCTTCTGGACAACGCCATCCGCGCCGCAGCGCAGGCCCTGCCGCCGGAGGTGCATGTGCGCATCCGCAAAACGCCGGAAGAATATCTGATCTCGGTGCGCAACCGCGTGCAGGAAGACCTGCTGCTGGAGGAGGGCAAGCTGCCCGGCACCACCAAAAAGGAGAGCGGCCACGGCATGGGCCTTGCCAACGTGCAGGACGTGCTGCACAAGTACGGTGCCGAGTACACCGTGAGCTGCCGCGACCGATGGTTCCGGTTTACCTGCGCCATCCCGTGCGCAGTTCATGACATGAGCACCGACAATTTATGACATGTTCTGTGCAACAGGCACGCAACAATGCTATACTAAGGCCAGTAAAGGTGACCTCCTGCCGGGGCAGGGCGGATTTGCGGCCAAAGGAAGACCTGGTGAAGCTTTGCCCCCTGTGCAGTGATCCGGGCAGCGGTGCGTGTTAAGCTGCTCTGTTTTCCCTTTGCTCTTCGCTGTGCAGTCCTCATGCGCTGCGCAGCTCATCTGGCGGGGCTTTCAACGGCGAACTTTGGGGTTTGCTGCTGATAAAGTCACTCGGTACGTCGCATTTCTGTCCGGCAGGTGCTGCTTGTGGGAATGGAGCATCTGCCGCACAGGGCATTTGCGTCGGTGAGAGTTCCGTCAGATTTTTTATTGCAAAAAAAGAGCTGCTGTACGGCAAAATTGCCTGATACAGCAGCTCTTTTTCTGTGTCGTTATTCCGGCTTTACCTGCAGCTCCTGCTCGCAGTAGATGCAGCGGTATTTGCCGTTGGAGCTCAGCTCAAAGATCTGGTCGCACTCTTCCTCAATGGAGGAGATGCAGCGGGGGTTGCGGCATTTTACAATGTTCACAAGGCGCTTGGGGGGCATCGGCTTTTCCTTGCGCACGGCCTTGCCGTTTTCAATGATGGTCACGCTGATGCCCGGGTCAAGGTAGGCCAGCACATCCAGGTTCAGCCAGGAAGCATCGCCCTCCACCTTGATGATGTCCTTGCGGCCGCTGGCGGTCTTGCTGCTGCGTGCATTCTGGATCAGCGCCACGCTGGCGGTGCGGTTGCCCGCAATGCCCAGCAGGTCCATCAGGCCAATGGCAGTGCCTGCCTTGATGTGGTCGATCACGATTCCGTTCTGAATTTCATCGATGTTCAGCATATCAGTTCTCCTCCTTAGGTGCCTTGGGGTCGCGCAGGCCCAGCAGGGTCATGATCAGTGCCATACGCACATACACGCCGTTCTGCACCTGCTCAAAGTAGGCGGCGCGGGGATCGTCGTCCACGTCCAGTGCGATCTCGTTGACGCGGGGCAGGGGATGCAGCACAGCCATATCCGGCTTTGCAAGGCCCATCTTTTCCTTGGTGAGGATGTAGCTGTTCTTCAGGCGGATGTAGTCCTCCTCGTTGAAGAAGCGCTCCTTCTGCACGCGGGTCATGTACAGGATGTCCAGCTCCGACATGGATTCCTCCAGACTGCGGGTCTCCTGGTAGGGGATGCCGTTGGCCTCCAGCACGTCCTTTACGATGTAGTCCGGCACACGCAGCTCTTCCGGGCTGATAAGCACGAACCGGATGTTCTTGCAGCGGGCCATGGTCTTGATGAGGGAGTGCACGGTGCGGCCGAATTTCAGGTCGCCGCACAGGCCGATGGTCAGGTCATCCAGCCGTCCCATGCGGCGGCGGATGGTCATGAGGTCCGTCAGGGTCTGGGTGGGGTGCTGGTGGCCGCCGTCGCCCGCGTTGATCACCGGGATGCGGGAGTAGCGGGAAGCGCGCAGCGGTGCGCCCTCTTTGGGGTGGCGCATGGCCACGATGTCCGCATAGCAGGACACCACGCGGATGGTGTCGGCAACGCTTTCGCCCTTGCTTGCGCTGGACACGTTCTCACTGGGAAAGCCCAGCACATGGCCGCCAAGGTTCAGCATGGCTGCCTCAAAGGAGAGGCGGGTGCGGGTGGAAGGCTCGTAGAACAAGGTGGCCAGCTTTTTATGCCGGGCCACCTCCTGATACGCGGCCGGGTCGTCATGGATGCGGTCGGCCAGGTCGAGCAGAGTGGAAATTTCCTGCTGGGTAAAATCCAACGGGTCGATCAGATGTCGCATGGGTGCATACCTCCGTCAGTTTTTTGGTTTAGAGCAGCTTGCGTAAAATGGAAAAATCAAAGAAGTTTGTGTAGTAGCTCAGCGAACGCATCACCGGGCGGCACAAACGATTGAAACACACTTCGTCCAGCAGCAGCATGGCCTCGCCCGGAGCAAGGCGCATGGCGGAGCGGATGGCATCGTCGCCGCAGCTTGCCTTCAGGTGGGCGACGTTGGAGGAGATCTGCTGGTGGCACTCCCGTTCCAGAATATCGAACACGCCGCCGGTCAGGTCGATGCGGGTGTAGTCTCTGGCACCGAACAGTGCTCTGGGCAGGTAGTCGATGGAGTAGATCACCGGGGTGGTGTCGGCCAGAATGCGCTTTTTGATGCAGATCACGTCGTCGCCCGGCTCAATTTCCAGATCGCGGGCCAGCTCTTCACCGGCACGGATGGGAAATACCTGAATGCCGTCGGCGTGGGGGTAGCTGCCAAAGCTGCGGATCAGCGGGTAGTATTCCAGCTTCTGGTCCAGCCGGCTGCGCAGGCTCAGCACAGCGCGGTTCACCACCGTGCCAATGCCGCGCACGCGCTCCACATAGCCTGCGCGCTCCATCTCGCTCAAAGCATCGCGGATGACGGTGCGGCTCACGCCCAGCTCAGCGGCAAGATCTACCTCGGCGGGCAGACGGTCGGCCCGGGCATAGCGCCCGGTGCGCAGCTCTTCCAGCAGACTGGCAACGATGCGGTCGCTGATCACAGCACCGCCCAATCGGTTGGAAGAGGTAAGTGCAGATTCCTTCATGGTTCGGTTCCTCCGTTCACTGGCAGGGGATGCTCCCCGCCGGGACTTGAAGCCTGCGCCGCACGGCACCTTTGTGACCACGCCATACGCCGCAGACCCCTTTATACTTTATTATAACATAAATTGACATTTATAAAAGCGGCATTTATACTGGAAACAGCGAAAAAGTATGATTTTATTTTGGAGGGAAACGCAAGATGGAAGTTTTTCTGCACAAGATCTGCGGCCAGCCGGTGCAGCCGCCGGTGTCCATGCAGCTGCGCCGCTGCACGCCGGAGCAGGCCCCGGCGGTGTACGCCTTGCAGAACGAGGTGCGCGCCGCCATGCCGGACCCGGAGCAGTTCGTGCCGGACACGCTGGAAAACATCACGGCCTATGTCCGCAATGACCTGTGCATCGGCGCATGGCAGGGCAGCCGCCTTGGCGGGTATCTCATCGTGCGCTTCTGTGGGCGCAGCGCACACAACTATGCGGCCTTCATGGATGTGCCGCGCACCGAGTGGGAGCACTGGGCCAATGCGGACAGCGCCATCGTCCACGCAGACTTTCGCGGCAACGGCCTGCAACGGCTCATGCTAGAAGCAGCGCTGCCGCTTTTCCCGAAAAAAATCACCCATATCGGTGCTACCGTCAGCCCGCAGAACCAGTACAGCCTGCACAACGCCCTTGCGTCCGGTTTTGCCATCGTCTCCCGGCGGGAAATGTACGGCGGCCACGACCGCTACCTGCTGGCAAAGGCGCTGTAAAAAGTTGTAATTCGTCAAAAAGTATGTTAAACTAAAAACGCCACCCCGAAGGGTGGCGTTAAGGTGCTATCTGCAAGCGCAGGTGGTCATGCTTCCTGCCCGTTATCGCTGCTCTTTCTACATAGAACGAAGCAGAGGTTCCGGGAGTGGAACTTTTTTGCAAAATGAAACTTCCCGGAGCCTTGAAGGCGAAGGGAGGGATATCCGGTGACTCTGTTGGAAACCCTCGCACTGCTCACCTTCATTCTCACACTGTTGGGTCTGATCGTGGACGTGATCCGTCTGGCCGTTGAGGTCATGACAATGTTTTCCAAGCACAAAGCCGATGATAGCAAAAAAGACTGACCGCCCAGCTACCAACTCGTGCGGTCAATCTTTTCTTGACTAAACGGGTAAGGAGCTGACCATTGCGGACAGCGCCTTTTCTGTTTGTAGTATAGTGCTTTTTTCAGGGATTGTCAAGGGCGCAGGGCTTCTCTTTACGCTGCCTGTAGTGTCTGACCTCTCTGGCGCATCTTGTGCCGCACCACCAGCAGGCAGGCCAGATGCACGGCAGCCGTCAGCACCCAGCTGATGGGGTAGCTGATGTACAGCATGAACGGTGTGCGGTTCAGCTGGAAGATGGTGGCGATCCACACCAGCCGCAGCAGGCAGCTGCCCACAAGGCTCACCACCATGGGCAGCACGCTGTAGCCAAGGCCGCGCAGGCTGCTGGCCAGCGTATCCATGATGCCGCACAGCAGGTAGGTGCCGCAGATCACCCGCAGGCGCTCATATCCGGCGGCGATCACCGCCGCATCCGAGGAGTAGAAGTGCAGCAGCTGGGTGCCCGCCAGCACCGCACCGCCGCCCAGCACCACGCCGGTGACGATGGCGCATAGCAGGCAGTTGAGGACAACGCGGTTCAGGTTCTGGTACTTGCGTGCGCCCATGTTCTGGCTGGTAAAGGTGACGGCAGCCTGCGAAAAGGCGTTCATGGCGGTATAGACGAAGCCCTCCAGATTGGCGGAGGCCGAACTGCCTGCCACCACCGTGGAGCCGAAGGAGTTGATGGCCGACTGGATGACCACGTTGGACAGGCTGAACACGGTGCTCTGCAGACCGGCAGGCAGGCCGATGAGCAAAATCTGCTTCAAGGCACCTATGTGGAAGCCCAGATGATGCAGATCCAGATGCAGAGCGCCCTCTTCCTTCATCAGCATCCGCGTCACCATGCAGGCGGAAACGGTCTGACTGATGATGGTAGCCAGCGCCACGCCTGCCACGCTCATGGAAAAGCCAATGACGAACACAAGGTTCAGCACCACGTTGATGATGCCGGCTGCTGCCAGACAGTACAGCGGGCGCTTGGTGTCGCCCACGGCGCGCAGCAGCGCACTGCTGAAGTTGTACAGCATGGTCATGGGCATCCCGATGAAATAAATTTTAAGGTACAGCGCAGAAAGGTCGATCACATCCTCCGGGCAGCTCATCAGCTCCAGCAGCCCCCGGGCTGCAAAGAACCCCACCACAGCCAGCAGCACGCCGCTGACAAGGCCCAGCGTCACCGAGGTCTGCACCGTGTCCTGCACGCCGTGGTCATCTTTTGCACCAAAGCAGCGGGCCGCCACCACGTTTGCACCCAGCGAAAGCCCTACGAACAGGTTCACCAGCAGGTTGATGAGGGAGCCGTTGGAGCCGACGGCCGCCAGTGCGGTGCTGCCCGCAAAGCGGCCCACGACCACTACGTCCGCAGCGTTGAACAGCAGCTGCAGAATGCTGGAAGCTGCCAGCGGGATGGAAAACAGGATGATCTTTTGCAGCATCGGGCCGCTGGTAAGGTCAGCGGTGCGGCTTGACTGTGCCATGGAATGAATACCTCCTTTTTATCGTTTACGCGGAGAAGCCGTTTTCCGAAGCATTGCACACTGCTTAGGAGGACAGCATCTGAAATGTAAATTTTTCGTAAATAAAGGGAACCGAAGGCATATTATAACGCGCGGCGCAGAAAAATACAAGTGGCACCGCCGAAAAAATGCAAATTCCCGGCGGTGCCGCTTATAAAACGATCAAAAACATTTCTTGAAGCACGGCAGAAGAGTTTATTCTTCCTGCAAAGCGTCCCGGAACAAAACCCGCAGATAATCCCGCCCGCCGTAGAGGACGCGGTCAATATAAATATCGTTCCGAAAAGCATGATAAAAAATCAGATACTTTCCGCTGACGAGAAAGCGCTCATCCAAATAAAGTTCATGATCCAGCGGAGCTACGGAAGAAAGCAATGCACCGCTTTCCGGGAACAGCTTTAATTGTTCAGCAGCATCCATGATGCGGTTCAGAATGCGCTCTGCAGAAGGCAGATTTTGCAAGTCGAACGAGATATAATCCCAGATGTCGTCCAGGTCCTGACGGGAACGAGTTGTATAAATGAGGTTATTTTCCATTGGCTTTTGCGCGGAAATGCGCCCTCATTTCTTCCGGAGTGTAAAGCTTTTCCGTCTCACCAGAGCACCGTCCTTTTGCAATTTCATTCATAAGTCGGATGGTAGCCTGCGTTTTCTCATAATCTTCCATGTCCAGAATGGCATACTTTCCACGGCCGTTTTTGGTAAGAAAAACCGGCGATCCTGCTTCCACATCGCGAAGGACTTCGTTGTAATTCCGCAGGTCAGAAATAGGTTTGATGTTCGGCATAAGATCAACTCCCTTCATTTGTAGTATAACAAATGCTGCTGTGAAATTCAACGTAAAATTTGCAGCTGATAAAAGTGAGATCCTACAAAAAAACCGCCGTCCTGTCGGGCAGCGGTCTTCTGATAAAATAAGCTTACGCTTCCAACGTCTTCCAGTGCTCCGGTGCGGCAAAATCGCTCGTCTCGCCGTCATCGGTGTACATCCGGCAGCGGGCGCTGCCATTTTCGTCCGGGCAGGCCCACAGGGTCAGGGCGGTGTCGTCCAGCTGGGCGGTGCAGCTGGCGGGTCTTGCCACCGGCACCGCATGGCCCGGGCGGATGAACAGCAGCACTTCGTCCAGTGCGCAGCGGACGTAGTGGTGCCCGGCGGGCAGAAGCTCGGTGTCGTAGTCGTCCACGCTGCGGATGCGGTAGAGCTTCATTGCTTCCGGCAGGTAGACATGCCGTCCGCTGGCGTTCTGGGTGTAAACAGGCGCTACCATCACACCCTCGCCCAGCAGCAGCTGGTCCTGCACCTCGCGGGCATCCGGGTCAGCGGGAAAATCAAAGCCCAAGGGCCGGAAGTAACTGGTATTTTCCAATGCCGCCTTCATGAAGGTACTATAAAGGTAGGGCAGCAGGGCATACCGCAGCCGGAGCATCTTCCGCAGGGCAGGCAGCATATCCGCAAAGCGGTAGTATTCCTGCATCCGGGAGCCGTCGGTGGCGTGGTTGCGCATCAGCGGCGTGAACAGGCCGAACTCCAGCCAGCGCAGAGCCAGATCAGGCGTAGTATCGTAGGAAAAACCGCACAGGTCGGCACCGGTATAAAGAAAGCCGCACAGCTGCACGTTGGGCATCATCTGGATATTGGCCAGAAGCTGTGCCCATGTGGAAGCGTTGTCACCCAGCCAGATGCCGCCGTAGCGGTGGCTGCCGATGAAGCTGGAACGGCTGTAGAGCAGCGTGCGTCTGCCGGGCCGCAGGCGGGCAAAGGCTTCGCCTGCCGCACGGGTCATATTGCCGCCGTAGAGGTTGTGCACCCTGTCATGGCGCACCCGCTGGCCGTTCACATTGTGGTAGAAGCTGGCGTAGTCCTCCGGGGCGTTCATCAGGCCCAGCGCACCGCCCACCACCTTGCCAAAGAATTCATCCTGCACGATGTTGTCCTTCCGGCTCAGTTCGTCCATGCTCTCAAAGAAAGCCTTGAGCCGCTCGGGTGAGTAAAACAGCGCAGGCTCGTTCATATCGTTCCAGAAGCCCTCGATGCCGCAGTCGGTCAGTGCCTTGTACTGCCGGCCGAACCACTCCCGCACCTCCGGGCGCAGGAAGTCCGCAAAATAAGCCTTGCCGGGCCACACCGCCGCCACAAAGGGGGTGCCGTCGGCTTTGGTGCAGAAGGAACCGTTTGCAAGGCCCTCGGCACAGACGGGGTTCTTCGGGTCGATGCGCACACCCGCATCGATGATGGGCACCAGCCGGATGCCCTGTGCCTTCAGTTCGGCGCTCAGGGCGGCAAGGTCCGGGAAGCGCTGCTTGTTTACGGTAAAATCCGCGTAGTCCTGCATGTAATCGATGTCCATGCAGATCATATCCAGCGGCAGATCGTTCTCTTTGTACTGGCGGGCCACCTCCCGCACGTCCTCAGCGGTCTTGTAGCCAAAGCGGCTCTGTGCCAGACCAAAGGCCCACTTGGGCGGGATATAGCTGCGGCCGATGAGCTGCCGGAACTGGCGGCTGATATCGTTCAGGTCGTCGCCGGTAATGATGTAAAGCTCATGATCCGGCTCTTCGGTGGCAAAGCGCAGGGCATCGTATTCGGTGTAGCCGATATCGTAACGCACTTTGCCCGGGAAATCGATGAACACGCCAAAGCATTCACGGCCTGCGCCGCCATCAATGAGCAGAAAATTGTGCGCACCATAGTAGGAAAGCTTATCCTCGCTGTGGCGGGCTTCATCGGTGTTGTTGGTCACGTAGTGCCAGCCGCGCTTGTTGATGCCGCGGGGCATTTCGCCCAGACCGTACACGATGGCATCCGGAGCCATCCGGTAGGCCCAGCCGTCTTCTTCGGCTGTGAGGAAGGGCACCGGCCCGGCGGAAACGGGAATGTCCTGCACCACACTGTCGGTGGGCAGGGGCAGGCCAAAACGGAAACGCTGGATCATAGGGGACCTCCTTGTAGCATCCTTGCCCTCTCCGTCACGCCTTTCGGCGTGCCACCTCTCTCAAAGTGAGAGGTTTTGCCAAAGGCCCCATCTCCGAGGGGGCTGTCGAGCGAAAGCGAGACTGGGGGAGTGGACTTCTCATTTTCTTTATCTTACCCCGGGCCGCGCTGCAAAACAAGAGACAAAACCGGCACTTTTTTGCCACAAAACCGGCAGAACGCAGCCAAAGCATAAAAATATCGGCGGCAGGCGGCGGATGCAATTGCAAATTCCGGCCCATACTGTTATACTGGAACTGCTACTTTGAATCGGAAAATGGAGGAAACCCATGTATCGCAATGGAATCAAGCGCCTGCTGGCGGTGGTGCTGTCGCTGTGCGGCATGATCTGCCTGTCCTGGCTTTTTCTCATTCTGGCCGTCGCCATCAAGCTGGACTCGCCCGGCCCGGTGTTCTTCAAACAGAAGCGTGTGGGCATTGGCAAAAAGCACTTTTACATTTTAAAGTTCCGCACCATGCGCATCGACACGCCCCACGATATGCCCACCCATCTGCTGCACGACCCGGACCAGTATATCACCCGCATGGGTCATTTCCTGCGCAAGACCAGTCTGGACGAGCTGCCCCAGCTGTGGAATATCTTTGTAGGTGATATGGCGGTCATCGGCCCGCGGCCTGCTTTGTGGAACCAGTATGATCTGCTGGCAGAGCGCGACAAGTACCATGCAAACGATGTGCGCCCGGGCCTGACCGGCTGGGCACAGATCCACGGCCGCGACGAGCTGGAAATTGCCGAGAAGGCCAAGCTGGACGGCTGGTATGTGGAGCATCTGAGCTTTGGGCTGGATGTGAAATGCTTCTTTGGCACCATTGCCGCGGTGCTGAAGCACGACGGCGTGGTGGAGGGCGGCACCGGCACTCTGCACGAAGAAACAGGCAAAGAGAACCATTAAACATAGCCGCCGCGTGCCGCAACCCGAATATTTTCAGCGGAAAAAGATTTTATGTTTGCAGTTCTGGAAAATCTGCGGATTTTCCAGAACTGTTTTTTCACGGAGGGGCTGTGACCAGAAACTGCATTTTTTGCTGATTTGTCCTGATTTGTGAAAAGGTGCTTGGAGCGGCCCGCAGGCCGCGACAAACACAAAATAAAAATAATTCTTCCGCAGAAGATGGCCAGAGCGCAGCGGAGGCCATTCTAAATCGCCATATCTCTTGATTTATCCCCGGAAAAGCGTATAATAAAACAGTACACAAGACGTCAAAGGAGGATTCCTGTATTATGGAACGCACCTATATCAACGAGGCTCAAAAGGCCATCGGCGGCACGGTCAAGGTGCAGGGCTTTATCGAGAACCTGCGCAACAGCAAGTATATGGCCTTTATCGTGCTGAAGGATATTACCGGCAAACTGCAGATCACGGTGGAAAAGGAAGATCACCCCGATCTGGTGGATACCATCGATCAGCTCACCCCGGATTCCGTCATCACCGTCACCGGCAAGGTGGTGGAGAACGACTACGTCAAGATGGGCGGCGTGGAGATGATCCCCGAGAGCATCGAGATCGAGAGCATCGCCAACGCTCTGCCCATCGTCCGCAAGGAGATCGCAGCCACCAAGAAAAAGAAGGCTGTGGAGCGCTCCAGCATCGACCAGCGCATTGATTACCGCTGGATCGACCTGCGCACCGACGAGAACCAGCTCATGTTCAAGGCACAGAGCTGCTTCGTCAACGCCATGCGCAAGTTCCTGCTGGACCGTAACTTCATCGAGATCCACACCCCCAAGCTGATCGCTGCTGCCAGCGAGAGCGGCTCTGAGGTGTTCAAGGTGGACTACTTTGACCGCAACGCCTATCTGGCACAGAGCCCTCAGTTCTACAAGCAGATGGCCATGGCTGCAGGCTTTGAGCGTATCTTCGAGACCGGCCCTGTGTTCCGCGCCGAGAAGAGCTACACCAACAAGCACTCCACCGAGTTCTCCGGCTTCGATCTGGAGTTCAGCTACATTACTTCCTATAAAGACGTGATGAAGATGGAAGAAGAGCTGCTGACTGCCGGTCTGCAGGCTGTCAAGGACAACTACGGCGACCAGATCAAGGAGATGTTCGGGCAGGAAGTGATCGTTCCCACCACTCCGTTCCCGGTGGTCAAGCTGGCAGACCTGTACAAGGGTCTGGAAGAAGAGTTCGGCTACACCGTCGATGAGAGCGAGAAGGGCGACCTGACCACCGAGGCCGAGCGCCTGAGCTATGAGTGGGTGAAGAAGCATTACGGCCACGAGTTCCTCTTCATCACCGATTATTCCGCCGAGAAGCGTGCGTTCTACCACATGCGGGACGAGAACGGTGTGCCCCAGGGCTACGACCTGATCTGGCGTGGTGTTGAGATCACCACCGGTGCCCAGCGCGAGCACCGCTACGAGGTGCTGAAGAAGCAGGCCGAGGAAAAGGGTCTGGCCGATGATGTCAAGTTCTATCTGGAGTTCTTCCAGTACGGCTGCCCGCCCCACGGCGGTTTCGGTCTGGGCATCGACCGCCTAACCATGCTGCTGTGCGGCCTGACCATCAAGGACGCCGAGTTCCTGTTCCGCGGCCCCAACCGTCTGACCCCGTAATTTTATAGAGATCATACCGAGAGCTGCTGTGCATTTTGCACGGCAGCTCTCTTTTTGTTGGATGGTTTAGAATGGTGGACTCACCCTCTCAGTCAAATCCTTCGGATTTGCCAGCTCCCCCGAAAGGGGGAGCTTCTGACGCATCCGCAAGGCTTGCATTTTATCTGGAAACTGCGCCGTTACTGCAAAAAGCTCCCCCTTCGGGGGAGCTGGCGAACGAATGTGAGCCTGAGAGGGTTCAGCATGCTGAAAGCAAACGAAAAAGCCTATTCCACAGCGCCGCGCTTTCGCAGAAAGCGGCGCTGTAAATGCTGTTTCCCTCTACGACCCCATCTGTGAAAAAGCAATTCAGGAAAATCCGCAGATTTTCCTGAATTGCAATTATAAAATAAATTTTCCGCTGAATATGCCCAGAGCAAGGCGGAGGGCATTCAAAATCGTTCCGGCATAATGCCCCGTCCTGTTTCATACGATTACAACAAGCGGACCGGAATCCTGTCCGGTGCACAGCGCAAACGGGAAGGGGAGAGCAATTTGGCAAATCAGGAACAGAAGAGCATCTGCCGCGAGATCGGCGCACGCACCGGCGGAGATATCTACATTGGGGTGGTTGGCCCGGTGCGCAGCGGCAAATCCACCTTTATCAAGCGTTTCATGGAACAGCTGGTGCTGCCCGCCATCGGCCCGGCGGCTGCGCGGGAGCGTGCCCGGGACGAGCTGCCCCAGTCGGCAGCGGGACGCACCATCATGACCACGGAACCAAAATTCATCCCGGAAGCAGCCGTGCCCCTGCAGTTGGAGGGCGGCGGCGAGTGCCGGGTGCGGCTCATCGACTGCGTGGGTTACATGGTGGAGGGGGCTATGGGCCACGAGGAGAACGACAAGCCCCGCATGGTCAAAAGTCCGTGGTTCGACCACGAGGTGCCCTTCGACCTTGCCGCCGAGACCGGCACCCGCAAGGTGATCTGCGAACATTCCACCATCGGCATCGTGGTCACCACCGACGGCTCTGTGAGCGACATCCCGCGGGAGGGCTATGCCAGAACCGAGAAGCGCATCGTGGAAGAACTGGATGCGCTGGGCAAGCCCTACATCATCCTGCTCAACAGCACCCACCCGGATGCGCCGGAGACGAAGCAGCTGGCCGAGGGCATGGCACGGGACTACGACCACACCGTGCTACCGGTGAGCTGCGTGGATCTGGACGCGGAGGCACTCGGCAGCATCCTGCGGCAGGTGCTGTACGAGTTCCCGGTGCAGGAGCTGGATTTTGCCCTGCCGCGCTGGGTCACGATGTTGGAAAATGGCCACTGGCTGCAAACGCAGGTGTACGATGCGGCCATGCAGCTGGCGGCAAAGGTCTCCCGCATGAAGGATGTACCCTCCGGAACAGACGCACCTGCGCTGGAATGTGACGCGGTGCAGCGCTCGGCCATCAGCGGCATCGACCTTGCAAACGGCAGTGTGCGCATCACGGTGGAGCTGAAGCCGGAAATTTTCTATCAGGTGCTGAGCGAGCAGACCGGCCTTGCCATTGGCGACGAAGCAGGCCTGATGCCCTGCATCATGGAGCTGGCAAAGGCCAAACGGGAGTACGAGAAGGTACGCAGTGCCCTTGAGCAGGTGGAAGCCACCGGCTATGGCATCGTGATGCCCACGGTCAGCGAGCTGAAACTGGAACAGCCCCAGATCGTGCGGCAGGGCACGAACTACGGCGTGCGGCTGGAAGCCTGCGCGCCCTCCATCCAGATGATGAAGGCCACCATCCACACCGAGATCAGCCCCATCGTGGGCACCGAAAAGCAGAGCGAGGACCTTGCCCGCAGCCTGCTGGCCGGCTTTGAGGACGACCCGGAAAAGCTGTGGGAATCCAACATCTTTGGCAAGAGCCTGCACGAGCTGGTGAACGAAGGGCTGCAGAACAAGCTGCTGCACATGCCGCAGGAAGCCCGCACCCGCCTGCAGGAAACGCTGGAACGGGTCATCAATGAGGGCTGCACCGGGCTGATCTGCATTCTGATCTGACCGCTACAAAACAGAAGAGGGAAGCGCCGCGCGGGTGCCTCCCTCTTTATTTGTTCACTTTTCTTCTTCGGTCAGCTTATTGATGAGCATTTGGTAGATCTCGTTGCCCTTGAGGATGAACTGCTTTTTTACCAGCTCGGCGGTCAGCCGGTCCGGTGTGCCGAGGTCCAGACAGAACAGCTCACTGTCCAGCCCTTTCACCGTGCAGCGGATGGTGCAGTGGCCGTCCTCTTTTTCGGTAATGCTGGCACTGTACTTGGCTTCCTTGCGGGCCCATGTCTGGCAGCGCAGCACAGCGGCCACAGCGCGCTCCCGCACACTGCGGGGCAGGTCGTAGGCAAGCTCCTGCGCCACTTTGCGGCCCTTCTCGGTGATGGTGTAGCTGCCCTTTGTCAGGGTGACGAGCTGCTGCCTGGTGATATCGTCCAGACACGAGCCGATCTCGAAATAGTTCACCAGCGCTTCTTCCATCAGGGCGTTTTCGATCTCCTGCCGGGTAATGGGTCCGGCATTTTTGACCAGATAGCACAGCAGCAGCCGGATCTCGGTGCTGCTGGTCAACCCGCCGGGACGTACACCGGCAGTAAAAGCATCATTGGCGGCCATCGTTCCATACATCCCCCTTGCATTCCTTTTCTTTTATAGTATAAATGCTTTCACGCCGGATTGCAAGCCGCAGCGGCAAAATCTGTCTCAATGCGCTTGGGGCTTTCCGGCGTGGAGTACACCCAGTGGTCCAGATGGCCCTCGGTGATGAAATACTTCAGCTCGAACCGGTGGCGCTGGCTCAGGGCGTGGTTTACGATCACCAGCTTGATCTTCATTTTTTCCGGCAGGATGTTTTTGATGTAGACGCTCACCGCCTGCCCGGGCACAAGGTCGGTGCAGCTCTCGGCAAGGCCCGCGAGGTTGGGCGCGATCTCGATAAAGGTGCCGTATTCCTCCACGCTGCGCACGATGCCCACCACGGTCTCACCCACGGTGAACCCGGCCGCATTTTCCTCCCATGTGCCCAGCAGTTCCCGGATGGTCAGCACAAAGCGGCCCTGTACATCCCGGTTCTTGACGGCGCACAAGATCTGCTGGCCCACGCTCACCCGGTCGGCGGGGGAGGAGATGCGGCTCACCGACATGCAGTCGATGGGCAGCAGGGCACTGATGCCGCAGCCCACATCACAGAACGCGCCAAACGGCTCGATATGGGTCACGGTGCAGGGCAGGATATCGCCGGGCTGCAGGGTGTCCAGATAGTCGGCCTTGCACATCTGCTGCGCCAGCGCGCGGGAGAGCCGGTAGAAAGGCTGACCGTTCTCGTCGGTGTCCAGCGCCTCGATCACAAAGCAGGTGGGACGGCCCACCCTCGTCAGCACCGCAATGTCCCGCACGGTGCCGTTTGCGGCACCATCGGCGCACTGGGCAAAGGGCATCACGGCCCTCACCCCGCCGATCTCGAACCGCAGCTGGCGCTGTGTATCAAAGGCCAGAGCAGTGGCCTGCAGGATCTCGCGGTTTGCCATGGCGGCGCGCAGTTCAGCGGGGGACAGGCGCGCAGCAGAACGGTAGTTGCCTTCGGTACGGTAAGCTTGCATCATCTTTCATTCCTCTTTCTCTGCTTTTTAGGCCGTGCTTGGAACGGCAGCGGCCTTTCTGTTAAAACTTATGCATCCGCATGGGCGGATATTTGCATTTTGTGCGGCTTTGCATTATACTATATCTGTATGCGCAGCAAACCGGCACGCCGGGCTTTGCGCACACACCGCCTGCTGTTTTGGGCAGGCAGAAGGGAGAAGCAGAGCTATGGACATTGCTGTAGGCGATACCATCCTCACCCGCAAAAAGCACCCCTGCGGAGCGTCCAGCTTCGAGGTACTGCGCGTCGGCATGGATTTTAAGATCCGGTGTACCGGCTGTGGGCGCGAGGTGATGCTGCCGCGTGCTAAAATTGAAAAGAACATCAAAAAGGTGGTAAAACCCGGGCAGGCCTAGCGCCCGGCGCAGCACGCATCCGGGGCGGAAAGGCCCCGGAACCGTTCGGCTGCACGAACATGAATCTGAGTTTGTAAGGAGAACTGCCGGAATTATGCCGAACATGTTTACCCAGATGGATGCTGTCTGCCACCGCTTTGAAGAGCTTTCCATCCGCCTGAACCAGCCGGATACCGCCGCAGACCCTGCGCTTTTCCGCAGGCTGATGCGGGAGTACCACGATGCAGAACCTGTGGTGCAGGCCTACCGCGCGTGGCAGACCGCACAGGATCATCTGGCACAGGCCAAAGCTCTGCTGGAAGAACCGGGCGCACTTGACCCGGACTTCAAGCAGATGATACAGCAGGAAATCAGCGAAAAAAGTCAAGATGTGGCAAAGCTGGAAAATAATCTCAAAATTTTGCTGCTGCCCAAGGATGTGAACGATGGCAAAAATGTCATTGTGGAGATCCGCGGCGGCGCAGGAGGGGAGGAAGCTGCCCTGTTTGCCCACAGCCTGCTGCGCATGTACACCATGTATGTGCAAAGCAGGGGCTGGCAGCTGGAAATGCTCAACCTCAACGAGACGGAGCTTGGCGGCGTGAAGGAAGCCATCTTTTCGGTGGACGGTGCCGGGGCCTACAACCGCCTCAAGTACGAGAGCGGTGTACACCGTGTGCAGCGCGTGCCGGAGACCGAGACGCAGGGCCGCATCCACACCTCCACGGCCACGGTGGCTGTGATGCCGCAGGCCGAAGAGGTGGACTTTGCGCTGGACATGAAGGACCTGCGCATCGACACCTTCCGCTCCTCCGGCGCGGGCGGTCAGCACATCAACAAAACCTCCAGCGCCATCCGTGTGACACATCTCCCCACCGGCATGGTGGTAGAATGCCAGAACGAGCGCAGCCAGTTCCAGAACAAGGACAAGGCGCTGGAGATCCTGCGCAGCCGCCTGCTGGCCCAGAAGCAGAAACAGCAGCAGGATGCCATCAATTCGGAGCGTCAGGGGCAGGTGGGCACCGGCGACCGCAGCGAAAAGATCCGCACCTACAACTTCCCGCAGGACCGCTGCACCGACCACCGCATCGGCCTGACCGTGCACAATCTTTCCAAGATCATGGACGGCAATCTGGACGAGCTGATCGACGCACTGGCCACCCGCGAACAGGCCGAAAAGCTGCAAAAGCTCAACGAGCAGGGCTGAAATGCGGTTTTGAAAATAAAACGATATCCTGTCGATAAATGCTGAAAAGCATAAATACTTTACAGATAGAAAGAACGATGATCCGTATGGAAATGAAAACTGAAATTTTGCCCACATCGGACGAAAAGAGCATTGAAAAAGCCGCTGCCCTGCTGCAGAACGGTGAGCTGGTGGCCTTGCCCACCGAGACGGTTTACGGCATTGCTGCCGATGCCCGCAACGGCGAGGCTGTGAAGAAGATCTTTGTGGCCAAGGGCCGCCCGCAGGACAATCCCCTGATCGTCCACGTCACCGGGCCGGAAATGCTGCCCGGCCTTGTCAGCGAGGTGCCGGAGCGCGCCCAGCTGCTGATGGCTGCGTTCTGCCCCGGCCCGCTCACCATCATTATGCCCCGCGGCCCGGAGGTGGCAGCGGAGTGCTGTGCCGGTCTGGACACCGTGGGCATCCGGATGCCCAGCCACCCGGTGGCCCGCGCTGTCATTGAAAAGAGCGGCTGCGCCTTTGCTGCCCCCAGCGCCAATCTTTCCGGCAAGCCCAGCCCCACCAACGCGCAGGATGTGTTCACCGATATGGACGGCCGCCTGCCGCTGATTTTGGACGGCGGCGAGTGCGACGTGGGCGTAGAAAGCACTGTGGTGTCGGTGGTGGGCGAAAAGCCCACCCTGTTCCGCCCGGGCCACATCACGCTGGAGGACCTCGAGCGTGCCCTCGGCGAAGAGGTGGAAGTGTCCAAAGCCATCCTCGAAAAGCTGCCGGAGGGTGCTGTGGTGCGCAGCCCCGGCATGAAGTACAAGCACTACGCACCCAAGGCGGATGTGACCTTGCTGGACGGCACCTTTGAGCAGTTCAAAGCCTATGTGGATGCCCACGCCGAGCAGAATCCCAGCTGCCTGTGCTTTACCGGCGAGGCGGAAAAGCTGGGTGTGCCCTGCGTGGAGTATGGACGCGAGGGCGACGGTGCCGATCAGGCAAAGCACATCTTCCGCTGCCTGCGCGCGCTGGATGAGCAGGGCGATGCCGTGGTCTACGCCCGCTGCCCGCAGAAGGACGGCCTTTCCATGGCGGTGTACAACCGCCTGATCCGCGCTGCGGCCTTCCGGGTGATCAAGCTATGATCGCGCTTGGCATCACGGGCCGCAGCGGCTGCGGCAAATCCACGGTCACGGCGGTGTTTTCGGCCCACGGTGTGCCGCTGGCCGATGCCGACCAGATCAGCCGCGAGATTTTACTGCCCGGCTCGCCGCTGCTGCCCCGGCTGGCTCAGCGGTTCGGCGCAGACATTTTAAAAGCAGACGGCACATTGGACCGCCGCCTGCTGGCTGACCGCGCCTTTGCCACCCCGGAAGGCAAGGCGGCGCTGGACAGCCTGACCCACCCGGAGATCGTGCGCCGCATCCGTGCGGCAAAGCAGGCAGCACAGGATGCCGGTGCACCGCTGTTCGTGCTGGATGGCGCGGTCATCGTGGGGACTGCGGCGCAGGCCGAGTGTGACCGCCTGTGCGTGGTCACGGCACCGTTTGAGACCAGTGTGGCCCGCATCGTGGCCCGGGACGGCATCTCGGCCGAGATGGCCGCCCGCCGCCTGAACGCCCAGACACCGGAAAGCACCCTCACCGCACAGGCAGACTATGTGCTGCGCAACGATTCCAGCCTTGCACATCTGCAGGCTGCGGCAGAGCAGCTCTGCACAAAGCTTCTGGCAGAAGGAGGTGCGGGAAAAGAACTTTGAACAAACGATATAACGAACAAGATCCTGCACCGCAGTACGACCCGGAGACGGCCCGCATCCGCCGCGCTCTCCGCGCCCAGAAGGCACGCCGCCGCAAAAAAATGCGCAGCCGCAGGCTGTTCCTGCTGGGCATGGCGCTGATCCTGCTGTTTGTGCTGGTGCCCAACTTGTGGGGCAGGGCAGAACGGCTTTTATACCCCCGCAAGTACGAAGCGCTGGTGGACCAGTGGGCGGAGACTTACGGCCTTGACCCGCTTCTGGTGGATGCCTTCATCCGCACCGAAAGCGGCTTTGACCCGCAGGCTACCTCCACTGTGGATGCCCGGGGCCTGATGCAGATGACCGAGGAGACCTTTATCTGGCTGCGCAGCAAGATCGCACCGGACGAAGGACTGCTCTTTGCAAATCTCTACGACCCGGAGACCAGCATCCGGTTCGGATGCTATTACCTGCACCTGTGCATGGAGCGCTACAACGGCGATGTTGCCACTGCCGCTGCCGCTTATCACAGCGGGTGGGGCACGGTAGATGCTCTTTTACAGATGGAAGAGCACTCCGCAGACGGTGAAACGCTGCAGGGCTTTCCCTATAACCAGATGAACCATTACGTAAAAAAAATCACTTCCTGCTATGCGCGGTATCAGCGTATCTATGCAGAAAGCTGAGAGGAGATAAGGAACATGAGCGAGAAACTTACCGCAAAGCAGGCTGCCGAACAGCTGCTTTACAAGCCGGAGTACGCCGCCGACAAGAGCGCCGACGTGAAGGAGAAGGCTGCAGCCTTTGCCGAAGGCTACAAAGCCTTCCTGAACGCTGCCAAGACCGAGCGCGAAGCTGCCGCCGCCAGCGAAAAGCTGCTGCTGGAGGCCGGTTACGAAAAGTTTGAGCCGAAAAAGACCTATGCCCCCGGCCAGAAGATCTACTTTGTGCAGGAGCACAAGGCGGTGGTGGCCGCTACCATCGGCCGGAAATCTTTTGAGGAGGGCTTCCGTCTGGTGATCGCCCACATCGACAGCCCCCGTCTGGACCTGCGCCCGAACCCGCTGTACGAAGCAAACCACCTCAGCTACTTCAAGACCCACTATTACGGCGGCATCCGCAAGTACCAGTGGGGCACCATGCCGCTGGCCATCCACGGCGTGTTCACCCGTGCCGATGGCTCCAGCGTGTCCTTTGCAGTGGGTGAGGACGAGAATGACCCCGTGTTCTGCATCACCGACCTGCTGCCCCATCTGGGTGCCGAGCAGAACGACCGCAAGCTCAGCGAGGGCATCAAGGCCGAAGAGCTGAACGTGCTCATCGGCTCCGACGCTGTGGAGGATGCCGACATCAAGGAGGCCGTCAAGCTGAACACCCTGATGCTGCTGCACGAAAAGTACGGCATCACCGAGCGGGACTTCACCCGTGCCGAGATCGAGGTGGTGCCCGCCCATAAGGCCCGGGACGTGGGTTTTGACCGCTCCATGGTGGGCGGCTACGGTCACGATGACCGGGTGGACGCATACCCCGCCCTTATGGCCGAGATCGAGACGAAAGATCCTGTGCACACCACCGTCTGCGTGCTGACCGATAAGGAAGAGATCGGCTCCGACGGTGTGACCGGCATGCAGAGCATGTATGTATTCCATTTTATGCAGCTGCTGTGCCGCGCCGCTGGTCAGGACGACATCCTTGCCTTCCAGAACAGCGTGTGTCTCTCCGCCGATGTGACCGCCGCCTACGACCCCTCCTGGGCAAATGCCTTCGAGCCGCAGAACGGTACTTACGCAGGCCGCGGCGTGGCCTTCTTCAAGTACACCGGCAGCCGCGGCAAGAGCTCTGCCAGCGATGCTTCCGCTGAGCTGGTAGGGGATATCACCCGCCTGCTGGATGCCAACGGCGTGGCATGGCAGATCGGTGAGCTGGGCCGTCTGGATCTGGGCGGCGGCGGCACCATTGCCAAGTACGTGGCCAACCGCGGCATCCCGGTGCTGGACATCGGCGTGCCGGTGCTGTCCATGCACTCGCCCTTCGAGGTCATCCATAAGACCGACCTGTACATGGCTTACCGCACCTTTGCACTGTTCTGCCAGAACGCGGAATAAAGATTTAGCCCCGGATCGCCCGCAGCCGCGCGCATTCCGGGGCTTTTTTTGAAAAAAACTTGACCTTCAAGTGTCTTTAAGGTGTAATGTGAGTGCGGAGGTGAAGCAAATGAACATCAAACAGGCTTCGAAACAGAGCGGGGTGTCTGCCCCCAATATCCGCTTCTATGAAAAAGAAGGACTTCTGAATCCCGCCCGGCTGCCTGGCAACGACTACCGTGATTACACGGAACAGGACATCCGCACTCTCCGGTTCATCCGGATGCTGCGGATGCTGGATGTGCCGCTTCCGGTCATCCGATCCGTGCTTGCAGGCGATGCATCGCTGGGGAGTGTCCTGCGGGAGCAAAAGACCGCACTGGAACAGCGCGCAAAGCAGCTGGAAGGGGCGGCGCGTTTTTGTGCAGAACTGGCCCGGCAGGACCCGTCTGTGGCATCACTGGATGTGGACGCCTGCCTGTCCCGGATGGAGGACCCTGCGCAGCCGCAGAACTTTTTCTGCGGCTGGGTGCAGGATTACCGCACGCTGGCGCAGGTGCAGCATCAGAGGCATTTTTCCTTTATTCCGGAGGGCAGCATCAACACCCCGCAGGAGTTCACAGCGGCCCTGCAGACCTACGCAAAGGCCAACGGGATGCAGCTCAGCCTGACAAAAGAAGGAATGTACCCGGAATTTTCGCTGGATGGGATCCTATACAAAGCCTACCGCAACCCGGGCAAGTACCGCGATGAGATCTGCTGTGATGCTGCATCTCCGGAACAGCT
Organism: Faecalibacterium faecis; assembly: GCF_040096475.1. Classification (NCBI taxonomy): domain Bacteria; kingdom Bacillati; phylum Bacillota; class Clostridia; order Eubacteriales; family Oscillospiraceae; genus Faecalibacterium; species Faecalibacterium faecis. The sequence goes on from NZ_JBBMEP010000001.1 coordinate 243,048, forward strand.
GAACACCGGGCTTCCCTCCCGGCGGGAGCGACAGCTGCAGGTCCTGCGCATCCTTCTGCCCGCAGCGTTCACCTTTGCCGCCATTCTGGCGGCAGGCTGGGTGGCGACCGGCGGAGCGGACTGGCTCTGGCTGGCAGCACTGGCAGCGGCAGGGGTCCTGCTTGGCCGCGGCTTTGAACACCGGCTGTAACTGGGCCAGTCTGCTCAGCTTAGCGGCAGAGCTTCGGCCACCGTCAGAAAGGTGTAGCCGTTGTCTGCATACCACCGGATAATGTCGGGCAGCGCCTCGGCGGTGGTGCGGGTGGTGGCGGAATCGTGCATCAGAACGATGCAGTTCGTCTGCTGCCCGGTCTCCCGCACCACATTGCGGTAAATGGTGTCCGCGCTTGGGTGCCCGCCCACGGCATCCTCGGCGCACACGTTCCAGTCCACCCACTGCCAGCCTTTTTGCTCTACTTCGGCTTTCAACTGCTTCATCAGGCCTTTGCCGCCGTAGCGCCGACTGACGGTGTTGGTGCTGCCGCCCGGAAACCGTAGATACCGGATGCTCTCGGCATCCACATAGGGCGCAATGCGCTCCTTTAAAAGGGCAATGTCCTCCCAATAAGCGTCGCTGCTGCGGTAGATATCGCTGTACTCGTGGGAAGCAGAGTGCAGCGCGATCTGGTGCCCGGCGCTGACCGCTTCGGTGAGCAGGGGCAGATACTTCTCGTTGTAACCGGTAGCCACCACAAAAAATGTGGCGTGCACTCCGGCCGCGTTCAGCGCGCTGAGCACATCCGGTGTGGTCTTGCTGGGGCCGTCGTCAAAGGTCAGGCAGACCCACTTTTCCGGCAGCGGCTGGGCAGCAGGCTCCTGCTGCTCCTGTGCCAGAGCCGAAACGGCGGGGGAGAGCATCGAAGTGTCCGGTGCCGGGGTAAGATCCTGCGCCTGACATCCGGTGACGACCGGCGGCGCAGCAGATACGAACCCCATAATGAGGGCGAACAGCATCACGGCCGCAACTCTGGCCCGCCTGCGCCGTGCGAGATATTCTGCAAGCTTCAAGAGCAAAACCTCCTTTGTCTGTTTGGTTTGCTCTTATCAGAATATGAACGACGGCGGATTCTATGAAAAAATCAGCCCACTCTCTGGCGTTTATCCAGCCGCATCTTGTCAGCGATCATTGCGATGAACTCCGAGTTGGTGGGTTTTCCGCGCAGGTTGTGGATGGTATAACCGAAGTAGCTGTTGAGGGTGTCCACGTCTCCCCGGTCCCATGCCACCTCGATGGCGTGGCGGATGGCGCGCTCCACCCGGCTGGCGGTGGTGCCGTTTTTCTTGGCGATTTCCGGGTACAGACGCTTGGTCACGGCGTTGATGTACTCCGGCTCGTTCATGGTGAGCAGGATGGCATCCCGCAGGAACTGGTAGCCCTTGATATGGGCGGGGACACCGATCTGATGCAGGATCTCGGTAACGGTCAGCTCATCGCTGTCCACGCTGGTGTGCAGGATGTGCTTTTCCGGGCCAAGTGCCGCCTTGAGCACCCGTGCGGCAAGCACGGTCTCATCAAAGGGCTTTACAAAGTAGTAGGCAAAGCCTTCGTCCAGCAGCTCCTGAACCATCTCTTCGCTCTGAAAGGCACCGGTCACGAAGAAGGAGGTGTGCCGCTCACCGGCGGCATTGTAGCGCTGCTTTACCGCAAGGGCATCCAGACCGGGCATAAAAGCATCCAGCAGAACCACCTGCGGGCGCACGGTGAGCATTTTCTGCAGGACTTTGTTGCCGTCCTTTTCCACAACGGTCACGTCCACGCCCTTCTGCTCCAGCGCTTCGCGGCAGGCGGCAGTGAACGGGGCACCAGTATCCGACATCAAAAATCTAACTTTGTCCATGGTTGTTTCCTCCAATGTGTGCAGTTCCCTTAACACCATGGATTTTACCATAATTTTCCAGAACTTTCAACGGTTTATATTGGTAAATTTTGGCAAAGAAAATCGAAATGCGCAAATTTTTTTGCAGATCAGCTTTATGGCTGCGCAGCATCGTCTGTTTTTTCAACAGCGCGGGCCTGCTTGAGCATGGTCTGAGCAAAAATGCCGTAGCCCCGCGTGGGATCGTTTACCAGCACATGGGTCACTGCACCAACCAGTCTGCCGTTCTGCAGGATGGGACTGCCGCTCATGCCCTGCACGATGCCGCCGGTTTTGGCAAGCAGCTGCCGGTCGGTCACGCGCAGGATCATGTTGCGGTGGGGGTCCGCGTCGTTTACCTTTTCAATGCGGATGTGGTATGCCTTGGGCACCTCGCCGTCCACAGTCGTCCAGATCTCGGCATCGCCCGGCACAACCTCCTGCGCAAAAGCCATCTCCAGCTCCGGGCCGGAAAATGCAGCCCGTGTTCTGCCATAGACCCCGGTCTTGCTGTTGATGCAGATGCTGCCAAGCGCATGGGTGCTCAGAAAGCGGCCCTTCAGCTCACCGGGGCTGCCCACGGTGCCGCTGGTACACCCCACGATCTGGCAGGGGACGATCTCGCCGCTGCGCAGGGCCACGCTCTCACCGGTGTCGCTGTCGCTGATGGGGTGGCCAAGCCCGGCAAACACCCCGGCGGCATTGTCCACAAAGGTCATGGTGCCTACCCCGGCGGAAGAATCCCGCACCCACATCCCGGCGCGCCACTGCCCGGCGGTGCTGTCCCACACGGGGGTCAGCCGGGTCTGGAATTGCTCACCATTGCGGATATAGACCACCTGCACCGGCGCGCCTGCAGCCGTTTCCAGAGCATCGTGCACGGCATCGTTCGTCTCGGTCAGGGTGTCGTCCATGCGCACCACCCGGTCGCCCAGCCGCAGCCCGGCCTTCTTGGCGGGGTTCGCGGTGCCGTCCGGGGTGTTCAGGTCGGAAAAGCCCACAATGAGCGCACCCTCGGAGAACATCTTAACGCCGAAAGGCGTACCGCACACGGTTACCACCGGACGTGTTTCCACCAGAGCGCGCACAGTCTTGACGGGCAGCCACCCGCCAATGGACAAAGTGGCCTGATAGCTGCCCGCAGCCTGCGTGCTGGCCGCGTTGCGGGAGCCAGCGGTGCGCAGCGGCTGCACATAGGCAAAACGGGGCAGGGTAAGGGTCTGGCCGGGTTCCAGCAAAATTTCAGCAGGCAGGCTGTGCCACAGCCAGCCCAGCACCGCCAGCGCGGCCACCAGAAGATAAGCTGCCGCAATGCTGCCAGCGCGGCGTAGTTTTGATCTGCGCATCGGCAAAAGCCCCTTTCCGCCATGGAAAATGATACGATCGTCCGGCGATAGTATGCGCTGTGAAGGGCGGAAATATCAATGCAGTGATTGACTTTTTCCGCCGGAACTGATACTATATTAAGGCGGTTTGGCCGCAGCTGCAGAATAGAAGAATACGCGGGTATGGTGGAATTGGCAGACGCGCAGGATTTAGGTTCCTGTGCCGCAAGGCGTGTGGGTTCGACCCCCACTACCCGCATAAGAGAAGAAGCGCGATGGTTCGTACAGAACCAGCGTGTTTTTTCTTATCATGGTAACACTTTTGGTAACACTATTAAGTTTTCAGACTGCTCTCACCAGCGCATTATACAGCATTTCAATGAACTGCACCGCGCTGGGCGCACCGGTCAGCGGATAGCCTGCCAGCTGCTGCACATACTCCGGGTTTGTGAGCCATGCACCTTTAGCTGCCCGGCGGACAGCGCTTTGAATCGCTTTTGGCTCACATCTTCTGCGGTCGGCGATAGGGGTATAGATATCTTTCTCCACGGCCTGCAGGCGGTCTTCCTGCTCACAGACCAGCTCAAGACACTGGCACAGGATACTGTAGGCGCTCAGATTGCGTGTGATGCCCATCGGGCGCAGCAAATCATTGACCTGAGTGGACAATTCGGAAACGATCATAGTTGACACATCCTTTCTATGCGTCAACTCTAACCGAAAAATACTTAAAATTTACCAATTACGTCGATATACGTCGTAAAGCGTCGAAACACGCCAAACAAAAACAGCCCCGAGGAACCGTCAGGCTCCCCGGGGCTGCTGCTATGTATGGCTATTTTGGGCAGGGCGGCTTACTTTCCCTGTGCCTTCAGCTTGTCGTATGTCTGGTCTGCCTGAAGGGCTGCGGGGGTGAAGCTGTTGTTCTTCCACCACGCGACCAGCGCGGCAACGGTGGTGATGCCAGCGGTGACCAGCTGCTCCACGGTCTGGCTCTCGATGGGCAGCACGGGTTTGCCCAGTGCGGACAGCACCTGATTGGTCAGGGCCAGCAGCAGGCAGGCGGTGCGGGCAATGGTGCCTGCGGAGATGGTGGGGGCGTTGTAGGTGTGTGCGTTCATAGTCAGTTCCTTTCTCTTTCGTGTTCGTCTGCTTCTAAATCAGCGATGCGGTGGTTGGCCACCTTCATCTGCTCTTCCAAAATGGGGACGCGGCGGGCAAAATTGTTGTGCTCCCGCACCTCCCGGGTCAGCTCTTCCAGCTTGGTGTCGGTCACGGCCTGACTGCGGCTGTTGGCGATCAGCACGCCGATCAGGGTCACCGCACCGGCAAGGATGGCTGAGATGATGCTTTCCACTGGTTTCACACCTCCATCACGGGGATTCCATAATCCTCTGCGCACTGGTGTTCGATACGGCAGCCGCGGGCATTCTTCCAGCCAGGTGCGAAAATTGCCACATCGGCCTTTGCAAGGAACTCGATGCTCCGGGCCAGATAGTCCAGCGGCTTTGCTGCCGGGCCGAAATCATCAAAGAAGGTTTCCAGCGGAGCCACATCTTCACCCAACAGAGCCTTTGCCTTGCTGATCGCGGAGGTGCGTTCCTGAAGTACCTGTTCATCGGACAAGCCACCCATGGGCTGGCTGATAAAAATAGTCTTGCTCATGTTATTCACCTCACAGCGTCCACCGGCTCTTGTTCGGGCGGGTGTCTACGTGCACCCAGCCCTTTGCCCGGCCTGCCTTGACCGGGTAGCGGCCCACGCCGCCCCAGCCGGGCATCAGGCTTTCGGCGTAGGCGGCCACAGCCAGCGGGTCAGTATCCTGCACCTGAATGTCCGCGGCCCGGCCCAGCAGGTGCTGGCTGGATCTGGAGCCGCCCACCTTTGCGTTGTGGCTGGCGGTGCGGTAGCCGCTGGTGATGGTCACGGGCTTGCCGAAGTGCTCCCGGATGCACTGCAGCAGCACCACAAGGCCCTCGTCAATGAGGATGGTGTCGGTGCCGTCGCGGCAGCGGAACTCCCGCACGCGGAACGCGGGGGAGAGCTGCGCTGCGCCGTCCTTCTTCAGGCTATACTGTTTGATCGCCATATGTATCACGTCCTTTCACGGGGTCAGGCCCCGATTTTCACGTTCTCTTCCAGCTACTGATCTGCCTTGCCCTCAGCGTCCTTACTGCGTGATTTCCTCAAAGCCGCTCTTGATGAGAATTGCCTTGACCTTCTCCTTCAGCAGGCGGGGGCAGCGCTCATACAGAGCCTTTGCCTCCTCCATAGTCTCAGCAGACATGATTTCCTGTGCCCACAACATCGCCATCATACGTACCAACCTTTCTAATGCTTGTGTGATTTTATGCATAAACAATCTCGCTCATTTCAAGCAAGCACTGTTTCAACATCTCGTTTTCTTTTTGCAGTGCCGCCACCGTGTCCGGCAGCTTCTCCCGGGCTTCGGCCTTTTTGCGCGCTTCTTCCTGCGCGGCCAGCTCTTCGGCGGTGTAGCGGATGTACCTCTGGATGGGCAGCTGCTCGGTCCACGCGGGTCTTGCCGGTACGCCCGGCACATCAATGACCTTCCGTACATCCCTGCCGCCGCCGGGATACTCCGTTACGGTCTCGTAGTGGCTCACTTCCTCCACGCCTTCCACGGCGGGGTGCTCCACTGGCTCGGTGTCGTCCACCAGATACCCAAGCGTCAGGTCAGGGTTTTCAATGGCTGCACCGTTCTCGTCAATGATCTTCATGGTTCAAAACCTCCTTTCTCAGGCCACGCGCCGCCAGATGTGCACATAGTAGGCGGCAGGCTGCACGGTGGC